>JAIFLS010000012.1 GCA_020048935.1 bacterium
GCGTGGACGAGGGCAACCGGATCGCCAAGGAGACCGCTGCGGCCCTGGCGGAGATTGTCGGCGGGATTGTGAAGGTCGGTGATCTGGTCGGAGAAATGGCGGCGGCCTCGAACGAGCAGGCGCAGGGCATCGCGCAGATCAGTCAGGGGCTGGGGCAAATTGATCAGGTCACGCAGCAGAACACGGCGACGGCCGAGGAGACGGCGGCGGCAGCGGAAGAGCTTTCGGGTCAGGCCGAGGAGTTGCGCGGGCTGGTTGGGCAGTTCAAGCTGAAAGGGCAGACCGCAGACCACAGACCGAAGACTGAAGACCACAGACCGAAGACTGATGGCCAAGGACGGAAGACTGAAGGCGGCAGGCCAGCAAAGGCGATTACTGCTGGTGGTGGGTGGGATTCGATGCAGAAGCCTGCTTCCAGTTCGGTATCGGATGATGTGCGTACTTCCCAGCAGGGAGGAAATGATGATTCACGGGGTGAAGTGCTGAAGTGGACGACGGCCTTGTCAGTTAGCAATCGAAAACTGGATGATCAGCACAAGAATCTTGTTCGGCTCGTGAACGACATGTACGTGGCGATGCGTGGCGGCAAAGCCAATAGTGTGGTGTCTTCGATTTTGGACGAGCTCGTGCAATACACCGTAACGCATTTTGCGGAAGAAGAGGCGATGATGAAGCTTTACAAGTATCCCGGATTGGAGGCGCAGTGTGCGATGCATCATGAATTGGTGCGTCAGGTTGGAGAGATTCGGGAGCAATTCAATAGCGGCATGCCTGTGGGCACCAAGATGTTCAATTTCCTGAAAGGCTGGCTGGTCAACCATATTCAAGCCGAGGATAAGAAATACAGCACCTATATGCCCGCATGACACGCTTGAGGGCAATGGAATTTGGTGATATTGGTACCATTGGAGGTTATGATGAGCAGGGTTCTGATTGCGGATGACGATGTCACATCTCGCAAAATGCTCGGTATGATGATCGTTGCCTTGGGGCATACCCCCATTTTCAGCCCTGATGGACAGCACGCCTTGGAGTCCCTGCAGAGTGATGAAAGCATTGAACTTCTGATTACCGATGTCATGATGCCGCGATTGGATGGCAGAGGACTGATCCGTAAGTTGCGAGCAACCCAGGAGCATCGGTGTTTGCCAGTGATTGTCGTGTCGTCGGTCGTTGGCCCCAAAGATATTGCGGATCTATTGAAACTGGGGGCTTCCCGGTTTCAGCCGAAACCGATCGATCTTCGTGAACTGACTGAGAATATCGAGGCGGTAATGGGGGGGCGGGGGGCCGAGCAGGACTGATTTTCAGTTTAATCGTATTTGTCAATGATGGGCGGAGCACAATGAGTACAACCGATGATATTGAGTTGATTGAATCCTTTGTGGTGGAATCTCTGGATATGCTTGATGAGGTCGAGCCGATCTTTGTCGAACTGGACGGTTCGACGGCGCTCGAATTGAATGCCGAGGCGATTGGCGCGGCATTTCGTTTGTATCATTCAATCAAGGGGGCGTCGTCGTTTCTTGGCTTTGCGAACGTAACGGGTATTACGCATACGGCCGAGACGCTGCTTGGCATGTTGCGCAGTGGTACGATCTCGATCAGTAGTGAGTTTGTTGCCGCCCAGTTGGAGACCATTGATGTTTTGCGGTCGATCTTTCTCCAGATTCAGGAGACGCGCCGTGATGACGGCTTTGAGTCCCAGCGAGATTCGATTGTCGAGCATTTGCAAGCGGTAATGGATGGCAAGCCAGTGGCCGTCGAGCCTCCTCCCCCCGAGCCGGCGCTAGAGGTCCCTATGCAAGGTGGGGTTGTCGGGGAAACGCAGGGCAATGCGCTAGCGAACACTAACGAAGTGGACGAAATCCCAGAGTTTGTTATCAGCGGTGAGATGCGAAACCGGTTTTGCCAGGATTCAGCGGAAGTACTGGATGAAGCCGAGCAGGCTCTGCTGTCGCTCGAGAAGGCTACGGGAGATGCGCGCATGGCGCTGGTGGCCGAGGCGTTTCGGCATTTGCATAGTTTCAAGGGAAATTGTGGTTTTATGCAGCTCGGTGATCTTGAGAGGCTCAGTCACAAGATGGAGACGGTGCTGGGGACGATGCGGGATGGAGGGATTGAGCCGAATGACAGTAATATCAGCATTCTGCTGAAGACGCTTGACCTGCTCAAGGGTTCACTTGCAAAAGTTGCAGGGGGTGGCGATGGTGCCATCATCAGTTGCCGGGGCATGCTGCAGTTTATCGATGAGATGGTCCTGAATACGCGGGCTGTCGAGACCGTTGGCAAGCGGCCTGTGGAGGCGCCGATGGATGTCGTGCCCAAGATCGAGGTTGCCGTTCCCGCCCCTGTTGTTGATCCTCCAGTGGTTGCCAGGGCCGTTCCTACTCCTGTAGTTCCCCCGTCAGTGGTTGCCAAGGTTGAGTCGATCAAGAAAAGTGCTCCTGCAGGCGACGTTTTGCCACCCGCTGAAGCCGATGATCCTGCCTTGGCGGCGAAGTCAACGGAAGCTCGCGGTTCCGCCGCGTCGCCGGTGGCTTCGCAAGGGAGCATCCGGGTGGATGTGGATAAACTGGATTTGCTGATTAACCTGGTTGGTGAGTTGATTATTGCCGAGGCCATGGTGCTACGTAATCCGACCCTGCTGGGGATCGAGGATGAGTCTCTGGAGCGAGGCATTCATCAGTTGCGCCGGGTTTCGGCCGACTTGCAGGACGTGGCGATGTCGGTGCGTATGATCCCGCTGGCTTCCACGTTCCGGCGGATGATCCGCCTGGTGCATGATACGGCCAAGAAGAGCGGCAAGCAGGTTGCGTTGTCGTTGATGGGGGAAGACACCGAAGTGGATAAGAATGTCATCGAGCAGATCGGGGATCCGCTGGTGCATATTATCCGCAATTCTGTTGATCATGGCATTGAACCGCCTGAAGAACGAATCAAGGCTGGCAAGAACCCGGAAGGAAGCGTGGTGGTTGAGGCACGTCATGAGGGTGGTGCCGTCTGGATTATCATTCGCGACGACGGACGAGGCTTGAATCGCGCCAAGATCCAGCAGAAGGCGATGCAGAAGGGCTTGCTGAAGGGCAACCCCGAAGATCAGACGGATGAGGAAATCTATTCGATGATCTTTCATGCCGGATTTTCAACAGCCGATACGGTGACGGATCTGTCCGGTCGCGGGGTGGGCATGGATGTCGTCAAAAAGAATATTGAGAAACTCAACGGCAAAGTTCGGGTCAAGAGTGTCCCCGGCAAGGGGACCGACGTTATTATGCAGATTCCCCTCACGATGGCGATCATCGACGGGATGCTAGTCCGGGTGGGAGATGGTCAATATACGTTGCCGTTGCTGGCGATCCGCGAGTGCATTCCGCATCCAGACCTGAAACGGTTCACCGTTACGCCTGATGGTGTTGAGAGCATTCTTGTGCGCGGTGAGATGATTCCCGTCTTGCGGTTGCACCAGATGTTCAAGAAGGTGGGGGCGGTGACTGACCTTTCAAAAGGCATTCTGGTCGTTGTCCAGGCCGACAATGAGCCGGTGGCGCTGCTTGTCGATGAATTGATGGGGCAGCAGGAAACCGTGATCAAGGGGTTGTCCGGCTATCTGGGGACCGCACGCGGAATCTCGGGTTGTACCGTGATGGGAAATGGCGAAGTGAGTCTGATTATTGATGTGGCTAGTCTGATTGCGATGCAGACCGAGAGGTTGGGCGATGAAGGATAACCCGATGCCGGATGATTCGCGCCTGACGGAATCTGAGTTCCTGGCGATCCGTACGCTGGTGTATGACCGTTTCGGGATCAATCTGACCGATCAGAAACGGAATCTGGTGGTGGGGCGTTTGCAGAAGGTACTGCGCATCCATCACTTCTCGACGTTTGGCGAATATCTTGATTTCCTGAATGCAGATACCTCCGGGGAGGCGCTGTCGGATCTGATCGACCGTATCTCGACGAATCACACTTTTTTCTTTCGTGAGCCCGAGCATTTCCGATTCATGACGGCGGTGGCGCTACCCTTGCTGAGTCGTACGCTTGCGGAGCGTCATGAGCGTGACCTGCGAATCTGGAGTGCCGGATGTTCGTCGGGGGAAGAGCCCTACTCGATTGTGATGACGCTGCAGATGTTTTTCGGCCATGCCTACAAGCAGTGGACGGCGGGTGTTCTGGCCACGGATATTTCAGCGCATGTTTTGAGGCATGCGGCGCGTGGGATCTATCCGCTGGAGCGGTTGGCGAAGACACCAGCCGACATCCGGGCTCGTTACTTTGAGCCCGTGGATGCGGACACCATACGGGTGAAACCGGAGGTGCAGGCGGATGTGACCTTCCGGCGGTTGAACTTCATGAGTGAATCGTTCCCGTTCAAGAAGCCATTCCACATCATCTTCTGCAGGAATGTCATGATCTATTTCGATGCGCCGACCCGGGCGGCCTTGATGAAGAAATTTTATGACGTGCTGGCACCCGGGGGCTATTTGTTGATCGGGCATTCTGAATCACTCGGACGGGACAGTGTTTACTTCGATTATGTGCAACCGGCCGTTTACCAAAGGAAACCGTGATGCGTAAGATCAAGGTCTTGGTGGTGGATGATATGGCGATGGTGCGCGAGATCCTGGCGCAGGGGCTTGCGATGGATCCGATGATTGAGGTGGTCGCGACAGCGGCAGACCCTTTTATTGCACGGGACCGGATTATCGAGTATAAGCCGGATGTGATGACGCTGGATGTGGAAATGCCGAAGATGGATGGCGTTGAGTTCCTGCATCGATTGATGCCGCAGTATCCGATTCCCGTGGTGATGGTCAGTTCCTTGACAGAGCGGGGCAAGCAGATCACGCTGGATGCCTTGCAGGCGGGGGCCGTGGATTTCGTGTCGAAGCCGAAAACCGACATTGCCCGCGGGTTGAATGCGATGCTGGTTGAATTACGCACGAAGATCAAAATCGCCTCTACCGCGAATGTCTCGCATTGGAAACGCAGCCGCGAGACGCTGGCAATCACCCCGCGGCCGCTCAGGGTCGGCACAGCAGCATTGTCCGAGTCTACCGACAAGATCATTGCGATTGGTGCCTCCACGGGAGGGACGGAGGCCATCCGTCAAGTGATTACTCGTTTTCCGGCTGTGACGCCCGGTGTGGTGATTGTGCAGCATATGCCGGCGGGGTTCACGAAAATGTTTTCAGAGCGGCTTAATACGCTATGCGCAATGGAGGTCAAGGAGGCCGAACATGATGACCGCGTCCTGCAGGGGCGGATACTCGTGGCCCCGGGGGGAATGCACATGTCGCTGGTCCGTTCGGGCGGTGTATACCGGGTGTGCGTGCAGCCGGGGGATACGGTAAATGGTCATTGCCCCTCGGTGGAGGTGCTAATGCGGTCAGTGGCGCAGTATGCGGGTGCGAATGCCGTGGGGGTGATGTTGACCGGCATGGGAGGGGACGGTGCGGACGGCATGAAGGCGATGCGGGAAGCAGGGGCGCGCACCTTTGCGCAGGATGAAGCCTCCTGCGTGGTCTTCGGTATGCCGAAGGTGGCATGGGAGCGTGGTGGTGTTGAACGGTTGGTGCCTCTCGTTAACATGGCGGATGCGGTGCTAGACGTATTTGGTGGTTAATCATGGCGACAATACTCATCGGAATAGGTGGAGTTGGCGCGTCGTGTACCCCCGGCGATATTCTCAAGACAATGGCGCTGGGTTCATGCGTGGCCGTGGTTCTTCTCGTTCCACAGACGCGGTGCGTGGGCATGGTGCACGTGGCGCTGCCGGATTCTGCGCTGGATGAAAAGAAGAAGCTGCTGGTGCCGGGGCATTTTGCCGATACGGGCGTTCCTGCATTATATGACGAAGTCTGTCGTGTTGGCGGGCGGGTGGCGATGCGGGATGTGTATGTCAAGATCGCGGGGGGGGCCAACGTGCTGGGGGCGGCGTCGATGTTTGATATCGGGCGACGCAATGTACTGGCGGTGAAGAAAGCCCTTTGGATGATGGGCTCCGGGCCGATGGCCGAGCATGTTGAGGGCAATATCAGCCGCACGGTGACGATCAGTATCGATGCGGGAACGGTTGAACTCTCTTCGCCGTCGAAAGGAGTCTGGATATTATGAATCTTGAGCTTAAGGATGCGGTCAAGGCGATCAAGCCGTTGTCCCCGGCGCTGGTCACGTTGCTAGGCGTCACTGCTTCTGCGGAGCATTCGCTCAATGATGTGTTGAAGGTGATTCAATTCGATTCCGTCCTAACCGCGAAGCTCTTGCAGGCTGCCAATTCTGCGGCGTTTCGGCGTTCACAGGAAGTGGAGTCGGTGAGTATGGCTGTCACGCTTCTGGGCGAGCGGTTTGTGGTCGGAATGGCAATGGATTTGTGTTCGGATGGTTTTTTCGAACAACCGTTGGCTGGGTACGAGAGTGCCGCTGGCGATTTGTGGCGGCACAGTATCAAGACGGCGTTGGCCGCGCGACTGGTCTGCCGGTATGCGCGTGTGCCGGTTGACAGCAATCAGGCGTTCACGGGGGGGATCCTGCATGATATTGGCAAAGTGGTGCTGTCGACGTTTCTCGAGGGAGCGGCGAGGGGGATGGCGTTAGCCGCGTTGGAAGGGCATTTTAGCTATCTTGAAGCGGAGCGCGAGAAGTTGGGTGGGGATCATTGTGAAGCGGGGGACGCTCTGGCGGTGCAGTGGCGGTTACCGGCTTGTTACCGTGCTGTCATTGCCTGGCATCACTCGCCGGATGGGGCCCCGGAGGCGCTGGTTCCTCTGGTGTATGCCGTTCATCTCGGTGATGCCTTGGCCATGATGAGTGGTGCCGGGACCGGATCCGACAGTTTGCTGTATCCCTTGAATCCTCGGCATCAGGATTTTTTTGATCTGAGTTCGGAGAGCGTTCAGCGAGTGTTGCTGGATTTGGAGAATGAATTTGCCATGATAACTGATTCGATGGCGTCAACGTAGGGAATGGGAGGGAAGACCATGAAGAAAGTTCTGATTGTGGATGATTCGGCGACGGCCCGGATGTTTGTCCAGCGCTGTCTTGAAATTTCCCGGGCGTTTGAAGGTGCTGTATATATCGAGGCCTCGACCGGAGCGGAGGCGATGCAGCAGTTACAACAACATCAGGGTCAAATCGACGTGGTGTTTACCGATCTGGTTATGCCTGAGATGGATGGAGAATCGCTGGCTCGTCATATCATAGCCAGTCCGCGGTATCACGACATTCCGATCGTGTGCATTACCAGCGCGGGGAATGAGGCCAAGGAGAAACAGTTGCTGGCTATTGGGGTTCGGGCGGTTGTAAAAAAGCCTGTTTCGCCGGCCAAACTGGCAGAGGTGCTGCACGCTTTGCGCCACTCTGAAAGCGAGTCTGTATAAACGGTAACGAGGTCAAAATGTGGGATGATCTAAAGAAGACTAAGCCGCTGCCGCCGGAGGCGGTTCATGCCGAGGCTGGACGAAGCGAGAAAATTGCCGTTCTGGCGAAGGTCCGTGCGTCCCTGCGTCAATCGCTTGAGGATATGTTGTTCCTGCCGGTGGCTGAAGAGGGCATGTTCATGGCGGAACTCCCCGTTCTTAGCCCAATTGCAGGCACGGTATCCATCCTGATGACCGAACCCCAGGCACGCGCCATGGCGCTAGGTTGTTATGCCGTTCAGCCGTCTGATCTGACGAGAGATATGGTGCAGGATATGGTGGCTGAACTGGTAAATACCGTTGCTGGCAATCTGGTCGCGTCGTTACTAAGGTCTGATCAGTTGTTCTCGCTGGGGCTTCCCAGTGTAACGATCTGCAATCACATCCGGCATGATCATCCGCAGGCAACGTTCTATATTCGGTTGGGCAACGACGTCTTTCAACTTGTAATCGCGGGAGATGATCTGCTTGGATGCATTTTTGGCTAGAGGTCTAGCCGGCGGTCATGGATTGGGATAGGAAATCGTAAGCTTCGTTGATCAGGGACATTTTCCGGTTATCGCCACCGGCATCGGGATGGAACTTGCGCGCCAGGATGCGTCGACGCCGTGCCAGTGATTGCGGATCAATCTGTTCATCCAGGTTGAAGAGGTTGCGGAAGGCGGTGGTCTTGTCTGCATGACTATGGCGTTCGATGTCTTCAAAGAAGTCGTGTGTCAAGCTGTCAAGCTGCCGTTCGAAGCGCCGGGCTTCGATTTCCTCGCGCAGTTCACGGCTGGTGGTGTAGCGAGCAATGAAAAAGAGAACGGCCCGCTTGTCGAACTGGGTAAAGCGTCCCAGCGCCTCAAAGGGTTTGGCCTCGTTGTCGCGGCGGAACCAGAGTACGCAGCGGCCATCAATCCAGGGGTGCAGCGTGACCTTGAACCGGTACTCATCGACCGTGATCTCAGAGAGCACTTCGGCGAAGTCCAAATCCAGCAGTAGAGCCTCGTTTTGTCCACATATTGTGTTCGTCTTTATCATCGACCGCATCATATAGTTGATGATGGTAGCGAGTCAATCCGCAATTGATTTTTGTTGTCATGTGGACCTGTCTTGGCTACTTTTCAGTGTGGTATATTCATTAGTTACTTAAACCGGAGGCGGCAAGCTTGCAATCAGATCGCATCGTAAACGAGAAGGACTCAGCCCTGGTTGCTGATAACGGCTATGTGGCCATTGTCAACGATGATCCGATTCAGTTGGTCGTGCTGGCTGGCTTAGTTGCTAAAATGGGCTTGCGTGCGGCGTGTTTCGCGGGTGCCGAGGAAGCGCTTGAAAGCATGAGCCTGACCGATCCGCCTTTACTGGTTGTGACGGATATCTATATGCCCTCGATCGATGGCTGGCGCTTCTGCCGCCTCTTGAGATCCCCTGAATACGCCGGCTTTAACCGGGTCCCGATTCTCGTCGTGTCCGCGACGTTTTCCGGCGAGGAACAGGATCGAATCGCTGCCGATGTGGGGGCTGAGGCATTTCTGCCTTGTCCAATTGATGGCGGGATGTTTATTGATACGGTATGGCTGCTTCTCAATGGGCGGCCCGTACGCCCTTGCCCGCATGTCCTGATTGTGGATGATGATCCTGAATTCTCCCGATTGATGGCGACGGGGTTCGGCGAACACGGCTATCGCGTTACGGAGGCGGCGACCTGCCGGTCGGCAAGGACGGTGTTTGAGAACGAGCATGTGGATGTCGCGTTGCTTGACATCGGCCTGCCCGACGGGCGGGGCGATGCGTTTCTGCGGCAGTCTCATGACGAGGGTGGTGACACGGTTTTCATCATCATCAGCGGGACGCCGCATCCTGATGACTACTTGACCTGGATGAAAAGCGGGGCGTCGGCCAGTCTGCAGAAACCCTTTACGGTTGCCTATCTGCTTGAGATTTGCGCCAGGGCGCGGCGGGAAAAATCGTTATTGCGGGTCGAGGCCTTGCTGGAATTGCGCACACGTGAGCTGCTGGAACGCGAAAAGGAGCGAGAGAAGCTTCAGGCGCGACTGGTCCAGGCGCAGAAAATGGAGACGGTTGGCCGGTTGGCGGGTGGCGTTGCGCACGATTTCAACAATATGCTAGGGGTCATTCTCGGGAATACCGAACTGGCGATGGATTTTGTAGACGCCGCCGACCCGCTGTTTGACAATCTCAAGGAAGTACGCAATGCGGCGGTGCGCTCGGCGGATATTACGCGGCAGTTGCTGACCTTCTCGCGCAAGCAAACCGTTGCTCCCGTCGCGGTTGATCTCAATGCGCAGTTGGAAGGTATGCTCAAGATGCTGCGCCGCCTGGTGACCGAGGATGTTACGATCCGGTGGACGCCGGGTGGCCATCTGTGGTCGGTCCTGATTGATCCCTGTCAGGTTGACCAAATGCTCGCGAACCTTTGCGTTAACGCCCGTGATGCGATTGAGCGCCCGGGGGGCAGTATCACGATCGCAACCGATAATGTGACGCTGGATCGCCGGTTCTGCGATTATCATGCCGGTTGTGCGCCCGGACGGTATGTGTGCATACATGTGGGCGATAATGGTTGCGGCATGACGGCTGAGGTGCTTGAACACGCGTTTGAACCGTTTTATACCACGAAGGAAGTGGGCGAGGGGACCGGCCTCGGGTTGGCGACGGTGTATGGCATTGTAAAACAGAACCACGGGCATGTGACAATCGACAGTGCCCCCGGCAATGGGACGGACGTCCGTATTTACCTGCCGCAACATGCAGCGGCAGTCGCTGAAACCAAGTCTGAAGTCGAGTTGCCGATTCCATGCGGGCATGGTGAGACCATATTGGTTGTGGAGGACGAATCGGCAATCCTGTATCTTTGCGCCTTGCTGCTGAAGCGGCAGCGTTACAACGTGCTGGCCGCACCGGGGCCGGCCGATGCCATCCGTCTGGCGCGCGAGCCTGGTGTTGCTGTCGATGTACTGCTGACCGATGTGATCATGCCGGGGATGAATGGGCGGGAATTGGAAGCGGAAGTGCGGCAGTTGCACCCCGGCATGAAAAGTATTTTCATGTCGGGCTACACGTCTGACATTATTGACAAGCAGGGCATTATGAACGCCGGGACGCATTTCATCCAGAAGCCCTTTGTCGCGCGTGATCTGGCGCACAAGTTGCAGGATGTACTGGCGGCGGATGCGGGCCCCCCCCCCCTTCCGTCGGCATTGTTACGCGAACCGAGTGCGGATCGCGTGCCTGCCGCGTGTGCCGCTGGCGATGCACCGCGGTCTGACAAGCCGTTGTCCGCGCCGGATGCCCCCGTGCGGGACGCCGCCCGCGAGGGTGATACGGCGCATTTGCAGATTTCGCGAAACCTGCAGCAACAGCGTCGGATTGAATCCATCGGGCGGTTGGCCAGAGGGGTTGCGAACGATTGCAATAATTTAATCATGGTGATCCAGTGGTACGCGGAACAGGCATTGGAGCTTATACCTCCGTCTCATTCCGCCCGGCAGTGGTTGGGCAAGATCCTGAGTGCCGCGGGCGAGTCCGCGGAATTGACGCGTCAGATGTTGTCCCGCCAGATGCTTGAATTTTCCCGTGATCAGGCGGCGCAGCCGGAAGTTGTCGACCTGCGTGTCCTGGCGGACACGCTCAAGCTTCTACATCGCCTGCTTCCTGACACGATTTCTATTTCCATGGATCCGGGGCATGCGGTATGGCCGGTCTTCATCGATTCGGGGCAGTTGGACCAAATCCTGTTTAATCTCTGCTTGAATGCGCAGGACGCGATTGGTGAGACGGAGGGCGAGATCCGGGTCGGGATTGAGAACGATAAGGGTGGGGAGCGGCTCGCGCTCAGGGTTCCCGGTTTCACGGCTGGTGATTATGTGCGGCTGTATGTTGGCGACAGCGGCTGCGGCATGGATACGAACGTGCTTAACCATCTTTTTGATCCCTTTTTCACGACAAAAAATGAACGTGCCGGTCTTGGGCTGACCACGGTGTCCGGCATCGTCAAGCAGAATGAGGGATACATTCTGGCGTCCAGCGAAGTCGGGAAAGGGTCGCTGATCGAGATTTACCTGCCACGTTATATTGCCGGCGTTCATGGCGTGGAGCAAGCGACATAATGGGAGTTGGTGATGGGGGCGTGCCATGCATGATGTGCAGATCGATCAGCTTCGCGTGGGTGATGTGGTTGCCGGCGATGTGCGCGATGTGTCGGGGAAAGTGCTTGTTCGTAAAGGCCTGGTCCTGACGGCCCGGTATTTGCGCGCACTACGGATGTGGGGGACGGAAACCGTTGCGATTGATGGCGAGGATCAATCCGCCCCGGCGCCAGCGGTGACGATTTCGCCGGCGGAGGAGGCGCAGGCACGGTCAGTGCTTGAACGGCGGTTCCTGCTTGCTCCGGTAACGCATCCGGCGATGGCCCGCCTTTTTGAGCTCAGCTTGAAACGGCAATTTCTGGCATGGCATGCCGAGGCGGGACATCATGAAATTTGAATCGGCTGACGACCTTGTTGCCAACGTGCAGACGATCCCTTCCCTGCCGGCGGTGTTTGACCGGATTAATAAGGTTGCCAACCAGCCCTCGGCCGCGCTTATGGATGTGGCGGGGGTTATCAGTGAGGATGTCGGACTGAGTTCACGACTATTGAAGCTGGTTAATAGTGCCTATTTCGGTTTTCCCTCGCGTATTGAAAGCGTGACGAAAGCATGTGTGATCGTGGGCACGCGGCAAATCCGCCAACTTGCATTGGCGACGTCGGTTGTCAACGTCTTCAAATCCGTGCCGCCGGATATTCTGAATATGCAGATGTTCTGGCGGCACAGCGTCGGATGCGCCATGGCCGCCCGCACCGTGGCGATGATCGGGGGTGCCCAGGATGTTGAGAGCCATTTCGTGCTGGGGCTGCTTCACGATGTCGGACGGCTGGTCATGTTACAGACGATGCCGGATGAGACCGCGCGTGTCATCCGTGAGTCATACGACGCGAATTGCCTGACACATGACCTGGAGCGGCGCCGGTTCGGATTCACGCATGCGGATGTGGGCAGTGCGCTCTTGAAACGCTGGGGGCTGCCCCCGGTTGTGGTGGAGGCGGTAGGCCGGCATCATACGCCGGTTGAGGCGCCGTGCAACCAGCACGAGGCGGCTTGCGTCCATTATTGTGATATTGTGGTGCATGCACTGGGTATCGGCCAAAGCGGGAATCCGATGGTACCGCCGATGGATGAAACCGCCTGGGATGTGCTTGGTCTTGAACCCGAGGCTGCCGATGCGGTGGTTGCGCAGCTTGACACGCAGATTGAGGAGCTTGCCGACCAGTTTTGCGGGGGTGCGCAGTGAGCCCCTCCGGCCACCCTGATTACCGTCTTGAGAATCATGACGCGGGACGGGAATCCGTCGGGGATAGCGGTACGCTCTGGACACTGGATGCCTTGAGTATCGTGCAATCCTTTGTCGGCGCCCCGGGCGGCGGGACGCTGCGGGGGAATCCTGCCTTAGCGGAAATCTACGCCGAGGGGGCCGTGCATATTCGCGCATTGCTTCCCGATATCGCTGAATTCGGGATCATGCTGCTTGATGCGTCGCATCTGGATATGACGTTTGCATTTTGCGACCCGGAATCCTCGCGAGCACGCTTGCAGGCCGAGGTCGATGCCCAGATTGATGCCGGGATTGTGGGCTGGGCGCTTCGGCAAGGACAGCTTTGCATTACGCCGTCGCTGGTGGTGCCGGACCGGCATGTGATCCTGCGTCTACTGGCAACACGATTTGATCGGCTTGGAATGTTTGTGGGGATCATCCGTGAGGACCCGCTGGCAGCATCCCCGATCGTTGGCGAATTGCTGGCGCTTTTGCTGACCGGGTTGTCGACGGCGATCGAAAGCTGCAAGCTGCAGGATCAGTTGCTGGCGGCGAATCGTGATCTTGAGAACCGGATTGCGGAACGGACGTCCGAGCTGGTGGAGGAAACCCGTCGGGCAAACGATCTGGCTAGTCGCGCGGATGCCGCTAATATTGCCAAGAGTGAGTTCCTGGCCAACATGAGTCATGAGATCCGGACGCCGTTGAATGGTGTGACCGGCATGGTCGCGATGTTACGGGATTCTCCACTGTCGGAAGCGCAGCGCCAATATGCCGAGGTTGCCAATTCAAGTGCGCAATCATTACTGGAAGTATTGAATGGGATTCTTGACTTATCGAAAATCGAGTCCGGGAAGTTGACCCTGGATATCGAGAATGTCAACCTTCACGGTCTGCTGGATGGCGTGCGAAAAATTTACGCGATGCGTGCCGTTACTAAAAACCTTGGCTTTCGTTGCGAAATTGATCGGGGTGTCCCTGCCGGTGTGCGCTGCGATCCTGTACGTTTACGCCAGGTGCTGATGAATTTGCTCGACAATGCCGTCAAATTCACGAAACAAGGCGAAGTCAGTTTACGGGTTTCCGTGGTCCGCGATCACGACGATGGCGGACCCTCTGGTGCAGATGCCGTCTGCCTTCGTTTTTCGGTCTGCGATTCGGGGATTGGCATTCCGGCCGACAAGCAGCATTTGTTATTCCAGAAATTCTCGCAGGTGGATGGGTCCGTGTCGCGGCGGTTTGGCGGGACAGGGCTCGGGTTGGCGATCTCCTACCAGCTTGTCGAGATGATGGGCGGGAAGTTCGAGGTCCAGAGCGAGGTTGGCAAGGGCACCGAATTCAGTTTTACGGCTTGCTTTGTATGCGTAGGCGCGCATGAACTGCCTATCGCCGGTTTTGGTGCGAGTGGCGTTCCTGGGGCAACGCCCGACTTCAGGGGCAACGACGTGCATGTGCTGTTGGTGGAGGATAACCTCACGAATCAGCAGGTGGCTTGCGGCATGCTACAGAAAATGGGGATTATTGCGGACGTTGCCAGCAATGGGGCTGAGGCTCTCAACAGGGTTCGGAGTCGCGCATACGATCTGGTGTTGATGGATTGCCAGATGCCGGTCATGGATGGCATGACCGCCACCCGTTCTCTTCGGTCCATGCAGCCATCCGCTACGCAACCCCTGGCCACTTTGCCATCGGTTCCCGTCGTGGCGATGACGGCGCATGCATTACAAGGCGACCGTGAAATCTGCATCGCTGCCGGCATGAACGATTATCTTGCCAAGCCGGTGGCCACGGATGCGCTTGGGGCGATTCTGAATAAATGGCTGCCGGTGCACAAGCGTGCAAGCCAGTATGTTGCCGTACCCCCCTTCACGGCCGGGAATCAAACCGCCGATGCATCAGCGCGCAGCACGCCATGTGCAGTATGGAATCAAGCGGAAATGCGAAAGAGGCTGCTTGGGGATGATGACCTTATCGCTCGCGTCCTCAATGACTACCTTAAACAGGTGCCTGGGCAGTTAAGCGCATTGCGCGATTCGCTCTTGAAGGCAGAGCGGCAGGAGTTGAAGCGGATGGCGCACACGTTGAAGGGCTCCTCTGCCAGTGTCGGTGCGGACGTGTTGAGCGCGGCGGCATTCAAAGTCGAGCAGGCCGCACAAGCTTTTGATGCGGATTTCCTGACGGCGCAGATGGATGTGCTCGATCAGGAATTTGCGCGACTTAAAGAGGTCATGGCATTGGGTGGTGCCGTTTGTACTTGCTAAGATAACACTTCAACCGTAGGATTCCCGGATGCACTCAAATACTGTCACGCTTGATGATATCCGCGAGTGGGCTGGCCAAGCAGCGGGTGAGTTCATGCTCCTCGGTCCCTCGGATTTGCAGGGGCTTGCGCGCCTGGTCAAATCCCTGCAACAAAAAGCCTCTGAGTGTGCCGTTGCTGAGAATGCTGAGAATGTGCGCGCTTATGCCGATTCGCTGCTCAGAGCATCGGGAACGCTCAAGGCAATCATATTGAATGAGGCTCCTGATAAGGAGGCTGCCTTGGACACGGTTGCCGGTGTGCTTGATCAGGGGCAATCGCTTGGGTTGCATCCGGAGCGGGGCGGTCGCGCCAAACAGGACCCTGCGGTTTCGCAGGATGCGGCGACGGACACCACTGCCTCCGCCGCAACGAAAGGCGAATATGCGCCCTGGGTGGATGATGAGATTGTCGCCGCGTATGTCGAGCAGCAGGTGGCGGTGTTGCCTGAGATGGAGCAGCAGATCCTTGCCTATGAATCGCAACCGGATCCGGCCTTGGTTTCGGCGCTGCGACGCACGATTCATACCCTGAAGGGAGAGTCGGGGGTCGTCGGCGCCATGAATGTCGAAAAGGCTTGTCATCGGCTCGAGGATTACCTGAATGAGTCGACGATCGCGATGGCGACCGACGTGCTGCTGGCGGCGATCGACTGGATCGGTAATGCCGTGCGTTCGTTTGGCACCAGCGGGGAACAGGTTGATCCAGCCCCCGTCCTTGCCTTGTTCGAGGGGAATGATTCGTTGCAGAAGGGGAACGACGAACCGGAGGGCGAAGCCGTCGTCCCGACCGCGACCGTCCCGATGGATGCCCCCGTGTCGAAAGCGCCCGCCACCACGGTTCCTATTTCCGACCGCGACCTGGCCAATGATTTCGTGACTGAATCCCAGGAACATTTTGAAGCTGCCGATGAGAATCTGCTAGTTCTCGAGAAAGACCCGACCAATAAGGAATCGATCGGGGCTGTTTTCAGGGCGTTCCATACCATCAAGGGGGTTTCCGGCTTTCTCGGGTTAACACCTGTCGGGGAGCTTGCGCATGCGGCGGAAACGTTGCTCGATGAGATTCGCAAAGGCAAGCATTCATTTAAGGGGGGGGCCGTTGAAGCCACATTTAACGCGCTTGATCTTTTAAAGGTTATGATTGGTGATTTGCACGTTGCGTTGGAAAAGAATACGGATTTTCCCGTACGCCCGGAGGTCGAGTCTAGTATCAAGGTGCTTCGGGCGATTACTGAACGGAAAGAGCCTGATATGCCTGATGCTGGCTTGCCGCCCGCCGTGGTGCCGGTCGCGGAACCTGTCGCCATAAAACCAACCGTGGAGCGAGGACAGCCTGTATCGACTGAAGCGACTGCGCCGAAGGCACCGGAACACAAGCACAAGCCTGCTGCTGAAACCAAGGCGGCAGGGGATGCTGCCGCCAAGGCCACGGGGGAAGCGGGCGGCACGATGAAGGTGGATGCGAGCCGGATCGACCTGCTGCTGGACACGATTGGTGAACTGGTGATTGCGGAGGCGATTGTGGCTGGCGATCCGGATATCCAGGCCATCAAATCGCTGAGGCTTGAGAAGAATCTTGCATTGCTTGGCAAGATTACGCGGTCCCTGCAGGATATGGGAATGTCGATGCGTCTCGTTCCGATTGACCCTGTTTTCCGGAAAATGGCCCGTCTGGTGCGTGATCTTTCGCATAAGTCAGGGAAGAAAGTTGATCTTAAGATCGAAGGTGGTGAGACTGAGATTGACAAAAGCATGGTCGACAAGCTTGGCGATCCGCTTGTTCATATGATTCGGAACTCAATGGATCATGGTCTTGAATCTTCGGAGGATCGTTTGGCGGCTGGAAAGCCCGAGGTCGGTGTAATTACGTTGCGGGCGTATCATAAGGGTGGCAGCATACAAATCGATATCGAGGATAATGGCCGTGGCTTGAATCGCGAGGCGATTGTGAACAAGGCCATTGAGAGGAATCTGATCCGCAGTGGCGAGGGAATGTCGGATCAGGAAATCTTCGCTCTCATTTTCGAGCCTGGCTTCTCGACTGCAGCCAAAATCACAGAAATATCGGGACGCGGGGTTGGTATGGATGTGGTTAGGCGCAATGTCGAGTCACTCCGTGGTAATGTCATCATCCGGTCAACGCCCGGAGAGGGTTCTGTTTTCACTCTAGCGCTACCGCTGACAACAGCCATCATTGATGGATTGCTTGCCAGGGTCGGTGCGGAGATCTTTATCCTGCCAACGCTCTCGGTTCTGGAATCCTTCCGCCCCTTGGATGGCCAGATCCACCCAGTGGGAGGGCAGGGTGAGGTTGTGTCATTTCGTGATATGCTACTTCCGCTTTACCGTTTGTCCGCGATTCTTAATGTGCCGAATGCCCATTCCGATCCTTGCCAAGCGATTATCATGGTGATTGAAGATTCCGGCAGATACTGGGGCTTGATGGTTGATGAGTTGCTTGGTCAGCAACAAGTGGTCATCAAAAGTATCGGGGACGGGGTTGGTGTGGTGCCTGGCATTGCCGGCGCCAGTATCCTGGCCGATGGACGTCCAGGACTGATTCTTGACACAGCCGGCATCATTCGTTTGGTTTCGTAGACAGCAAACGGAGCGGCAGGAACGCACACGAGATATAAGGTTCAGGTATGCGAATTATAAAGGATCCCGTATTGGACGGGTGGGAATTGGCCGAGAGTGACGAGGACACACGGATCCTGCCAAGCGGGCCCTTTGTGCCATGCAAGCCGGATCGCATTCTGGTTGTGGATGACGAACAGTCAGTGCGCAGTGCCACGATACGGATACTCCGGCAGGAACTGGGCGGTGCTTATGCGTATGACGAAGCGATAAACGGCCAGGATGCGGTCACGGTGTTCATGCGCGAGCATCATAAGGTGATTCTGCTGGATTTATTGATGCCGGTCCTGGGTGGCAAGCAGGCGGCGCATCAGATTCTTGATTTATGTGCGGAGTCGCAATGGGAGACACCCGCGATTATCTTTCGTACCGGCTATGCTCCGCCGGGGGATGTCCGGAATCTCGTTGCCTGCGATCCGGCCCATTGCCTGTTGCGCAAACCGGTGCGCAATCAAACGCTGGTCAGGGCCGTGCGGGGACGACTGGGACAGGATTGACGTCATCGAGAATCTCGCGCACCTTGGCGGCGAGTGCGTCGCAGGAGGCAGGCTTGCTGATGAAGTTGACGCCTTCCTGGAGAATGCCGCGATGGGCGATGATGTCGGCGGTGTAGCCGGACATGTAGAGTACCTGCATCGCGGGATGTTCTGCTACTAGTTTATCGGCCAATTCGCGACCGCTCATGCCTGGCATCACCACGTCGGTCAGCAGCAGGTCGATGCCGTTCGCGAAGTCGGCTGCAAGGCGTAACGCCACCTCGGCCGATTCCGCTTCGTACACGGTATACCCGAGTTTCTTGAGCTGTATGCTCATGGAGGTGCGTACGCTTCGTTCGTCCTCTACCAGCATGATCGTCTCGGACCCGCTGCGCGGCAGGATTTTCTGCTCGTTTTTCTGCACGATGGCCGTCTCCCGGGCGCACGGCAGGTAGATCCGGAAGGTTGTGCCTTCGCCGGGCTCGCTATAGACATTGAAGAATCCGCTGTTCTGCTTGACGATGCCGTAGACCGTGGCCAGTCCGAGCCCCGTGCCTTTGCCTTGAGCCTTGGTGGTGAAGAAGGGCTCGAATATGTGTTTCAGCGTCTCTCTGTCCATGCCGCAGCCGTCATCGCTGACCGCCAGCATGGCATAGTCACCGGGGGTGGCTTCGGTTTGATCCGTGCAGATGGCGGCGTCGACAGACACATTCCGCGTTTCGATACTCAGCGTACCCCCGCGGCCCCCGATCGCATCGCGTGCATTGACACAGAGGTTGGCGAGAACCTGGTCAAACTGGCCGGGATCAATCTTCACCAGCCACGTTTCTGCGCCTGGCTGCCAGGATAGGTTGATATCCTCCCCGATCAGCCGCCGCAACATATTGAGCATGCTCCTGACCGCATTGTTGAGATCCAGCAGTTGCGGGGCAACGGTCTGCTGGCGGGCAAAGGCCAGCAGTTGCCGGGTGAGATTGGCCGCGCGCTCGGTCTCGAGCTTGATCTCATCGAGCCACTCGTGCACCGGATGATCAGGTGCAAGATCCTCGCTGCCCAGGTCGACATAGCTCATGACGCCCATCAGCATGTTGTTGAAATCATGCGCCACGCCGCCCGCCAGGCGTCCGATCGAATCCAGTTTCTGTGCATGGGTAAGCTGGAGTTGGAGCTGTTCGCGCTCGGCTTCCGCTTGTTTTGCGTCGGTTACGTCCCGGGCGATACCAACAAATCTCGATAGGGTTCCGGATACGTCGTGGATGGGTCCCCCGTTGGAGACGTGCCAGCGCCAGGATCCGTCACGGCGGACAATCCGGTATTCGACGTTATTCTGTCGTTCGCCGTTCAATAGCGCTTTTTCGAGAATCGACCGGTATCGCTGGCGGTCCTCGGGGTGGATATAGGGATAGAAGGCGTTGCCGATTGCGTGTTCGGCGGGTTCGCCCATGAAATCGTTCCAATTGGGCGAAACATAGGTAATGACGCCTTCCGGCGAGAGGGCATAAACGAGGTCATTGGCATTCTCGACGAAAGACCGGAACTGCTGCTCGCTACGGCGCAAGGATTCGCTGGTACGGGCCAGTTTGATCTGGCTGTAGGAGAAACTGGAAATCATGCCGATCATGTTGCAGTAGAAGGCCATCACCTTGTCGACCGTCTCCCGCGACCAGCGTGGAATGCGGCGGTAGGCTGCGAGATAAGCGGCCTCATCGAATCCATAACGATGTGCCTGCTCGCGGAACACATCCAGTTCCGGCACTTCATCATCAAACAGGAACTGACAGAGAAAGAGATTCCCCATATGCTTTTTGCCGATCATGACCGGGGTGGCGATATCCCACATGTTGTTTTTGCACTTGTATGCCTTGAACGTCCCCGGTTCGATGCCGGCGGAGTGCCGGACGTTGCTTTCGATGCAGTTCCTGAGGGTGTCTGGATGGGAGCGGTGAAAGTTTGTGCAGATATCCTGCCAACCTGTCCTGGCGATTACATTGCCATCTGTATCAACAATACCTACACCAATGTCTGTCAGGGCGTGGAAGTCATCCATCAGCGATTGGAGTTGCGTGCAGTCAACAACATCCGCCAGCGTCAGTAGTTCGAGTTCGTCTGCCGGATCGAGAAGCGCATTCAGTTTCGCCTGCACCCGGCCTTCGCTTGCCTGTAATGCGAACTCCATCTTTTTAAGCGCCGTCACATCCGTGTGCGTGCCGAACATCAGCAGGGCGGATCCGTTTTCGTCATTTGCTATGACGCGGCCTTGAGCGCGAATCCATAGCCAATGTCCATCCTTGTGCCGCATGCGGAATTCGCATTCGTAGTTCGGGGTTTCCCCCCCGATGCATGCTGTCAGGCGCCGGACGGCCTCGTCGCGGTCGTCGGGATGCACCAGACGCTTCCATGTCGAATGGTTGCAGGGCGTCAGTTCGCTGATGGTGTAGCCGAGCATCGCCGCCCACTGCTCATTGAATACCGTGTGGTTGGTCTGCAGGTTCCGCTCCCAGGTTCCCAGTCCGGAGTTCTCGCTGATAAGCCTGAGTTCCTGTTGTTTTGCTTCCAGCTCCCGGCTCAAATAGGCGATCTGCGCTTCCGTCTGTTCATTCCCGGCGATGTCATGGACGTGATTCACTTGCTGTCCTCCATTGGGCGTTCATCCCCCCCGCGGGCGCTGAGCCCAGCACCTCGCGTATTTTCCCGGCGAGGGCATCGCGGGTGACCGGTTTGCTGACGAAATTGACGCCCTCCTCGAGTATGCCGTGATGGGCGATAACGTCGGCACTATAGCCGGACATATAGAGCACCTTCATCGCCGGATAGCGCGACGTCAGTGTTTCGGCCAGCTCGCGACCGCTCATGCCTGGCATGATCACGTCGGTCAGCAGCAGGTCGATGCCGTCCGCGTGTTCGGTTACCAGGCGCAATGCCACCTCGGGCGATTCCGCCACAAGCACGCTGTAACCGAGGCCTTTGAGAAGGATGTTCAGGGTAAAGCGAACGTTTTTTTCATCTTCAACCAGCATGACGGTCTCGTTTCCGCCGTGCGGCGGGTTGCCAGCGCTGGCAGGCGCTTGTCGGGGCTCTTCCGCGACGTCCTTATCCGCCACGACGTCTTCCGCTTCGACACGCGGCAGGTAGATGTGGAATGACGAGCCCTTGCCCGGTTCGCTGTCGACGCTCAGGAAACCGTTGTTCTGCTTGACAATCCCGTAGACCGTGGCCAGGCCGAGACCGCAGCCTTCGTCCAGGCGCTTGTTGGTGAAAAACGGTTCGAAGATTTTGTCGAGCGTCTCGCGGTCCATGCCGCAGCCGTTGTCGCGGATCGTCAGCAAGACATGCTCGCCCGGATTGGCGTCGGCCTGATCTGCACAGAAGGCGGCATCAAGAGGTGCGTTGCGCGTCTCGAGCGTTATCCTACCCGCGCGGGTACCGATGGCATCACGCGCGTTGATGCAAAGGTTGGCGAGGATCTGGTCAAGCTGGCCGGGGTCCAGCCTGACGGCCCATAGATCAGCCCCCGGCTGCCAGTCCAGGTCGATATCCTCGCCAATCAGTCGTCGCAGCATCTTGAGCATCTTCCCGACGGCGTCATTGATGGCCATCACCTTCGGCGCAATTGGCTGCTGGCGGGCAAAGGCCAGTAGTTGACGGGTCAGATCAGCGGCGTGCTCGACCCCCTGCGTGATCGCATCCACCCATTTGATCGCCGGATGCCCGGGGGGAATGGCCGAGCGACAAAGCTCGGCATATCCGCTAACCCCCATGAGCGTGTTATTGAAATCGTGGGCCACGCCGCCGGCCAATCGGCCGATGGCATCCAGCCTGCGGGCTTTCTGCACCTGCAGCAGCAGTTTTTCCTTCTCGGCCTCCGCCCGCTTGCGCTCGGTGAAGTCGCGGAACGCCCAGACGCGCCCCACGATCTCGACACCGACTCTCTGCGGTTGTGAGTAACGCTCGAAAAGACGCCCGTCCTTGAATTCGATCGAGTCGAAACTGGATGTTTCCGGCTGGGCATGGAGCTGCTCTATTCTGGTCAGGAACCCTCGCGGATCGACAAGTTGATCCAGGATGGGGTTGAAGGCGGCGGCATCATCCCGGCAGTCAAGGACCTCCTGCGGAATACGCCACATCCTGGCGAAATTCTCGTTATAGCGCATGATGACGCCGTTGAGGTTAACGACCAGAATCCCTTCCGCCGTCGATTCCAGTGCGGCCGTCAGCAGGGAGTTGGACGATTGCAACGCTTCCTCCACTTGCTTGCGTTCGGTGATGTCCTGCGCCTGGATGGCGATATCCGCTCCGATCGGGATCACCACAAGGCGCAGCCAGGTCGGTTTTGATGCGTCGTCCCCGACATGGAAATCTTCCATGATCCGCACGTTCCCGCTGTTCGCGACATACCGATAAGTCTCGAAAACGGATGTGCCGCGACTGGTGGGAAACCGCTCCAGCAGGCGTTTCCCGACGATGCGTTGCGGGGCGGTGCCATTCATGCGGGCGTTTTCCGGGTTCTCGTAGATCCAGGTGAAATCGATAATCGCACCGTTTTTGTTGCGCACGGGTTGCAGGATGCTGAATCCGTCAGGAGCGTGTTCCATCGCCAGCCGGAAACGCGCATCATCAGCCGCATCCGGGTTGGACGGTTGGACGTTTTCGTTGTTTAACATCCCTCGACTCGCTTATTTACGTGGAATTCCTGTCAATTGGTGGTCACTGGGGGAGGGGGGGCGCATCCGTGCGCTTCTGAAGGACGGTGCATATTGCCGATTGGAGGCGTCCTTGCGTGATCGGTTTGGACACGACCAGGTCGACGCCTGGGATTTCCAGCCCCCTGGCGTTGATCAGATCGCCATACCCGGTCACCAGGATGACCGGCATATCAGCTTTTATACGTTTTGCCCGCGTGGCGACCACGTCACCGCTCATCTCCATCATCGCCCGGTCTGTCATTACCAGATCGAATGTCCCTGCTGCCAGCCGCGCAAGCCCGGTCTCGGCATCCTCGAATATCTCGACGTCGTGTCCTTCCGCCTCGAGAAAGCGTTTGAGAACCTGTAGCGAGGCCGCATCATCGTCGATGACAAGAACACGCAGGAAGGGAATCTCGATCAGGGGGGGGGGCGTCTTGCTGACTTTCGGGGTTCTGCTTTCCGGCAGCGAGATCGTCACGCAGGTCCCATGTCCCTCGCGGCTCTCGATGGTTATATCGCCGCCATGCCGGCGCGCAATGTTGCAGCACATCGCCAGGCCGAGTCCGGACCCGTTTTCGCCCTTGGTCGAGAAAAACGGTTCCATGCAGCGTGCTGCGGTTTCCGGCGACATGCCCGCACCATCGTCCGACACGCTCAGGTGAATCATCGCATTATCCGCACAGGCGCTGCTGATCCGTATCGTGCCCTCGTGGTCGATGGCATGTGCGGAATTAATCACGAGGTTGATCAGCATCTGATGCAATTGCGATTCGCTGGCGGACACGTCGGGCGTCTGGCCGATATCGTTGATGATCCGTATGCGTTTCCCTTCCGCCAGCCAGCCCGTGAGCGTCTGCTTGATAACCTTGTCAACCAGTGGGCGCAGCGCGACGGGCGCGACCGCCCGCGGGGCGTCATCCGAGTAGAATCCGCGTAGGCGCTGGACAACCGATTGCGCATCCCTAGCGGCCGAAAGCACGGTGTCCAGTATCTCGATCTGCTCCTGCGAGCCGCCATCGGTTTTTATCTGCATCAGCAGATAGTCGGTTAATCCGAGAATCGGCATGAGGGCGTTATTGAAGTCGTGTGCAATACCGCTGGCCAGTTGCCCCAGGGCGTTCAGGCGTTCCTGCCGTTCGATTTTCGCGTGGGTCATGCGTACGCTCTCAAGCGCGGCGGTCAACTGGTCGTTGCTCGCCTGCAGGGCCTTCGTGCGTGCGGCCACCAGGTCCTCCAGGTCGTGCAGGTAAGCCGCCTTTTCCTGTTCAAGCTGTTTGCAGCGATCATCGGTTGCCTTGATTTTGGCCGCCTTCTCGACGGCACGACACAACACGTCGTCAGGGGTCGGTTTGATCAAGTAGTCCGCGGCTCCGTTCCGAACCGCCTCCGCCGCTCCGTCCAGGGTCGGCGCCCCGGTCATCATGATTATTTGGGTGGCTAATCCGCGTTGACGGACGGCCTTGAGCAGTTCGATCCCGTCATCGCCGGGCATCACAATGTCCGTCAGGATGACATCGACGTCGTGTTGCAGTAGTATACCTATGGCCTCTGCGGTGCTTTCCGCCGTTACCACCTGGTGGTTATCCTTCTGGAGGCGTTTCTGCATCATCAGGCGCATCGACACTTCATCATCAACAACTAATATAAACGCCATATCACGCTCCTGAGGCAACCAGTATCCGCCGCTTGTCAACTTGACCCCGTGATACCCAGAGTCAACAAGTGATTCCAGAGTAATACAGAAGTTGAAAGGGCGCAAGCCGGAACTCGTGTGAGCAGCGATTCGCGATTCTTACGATGGAGTCTTCCCGAGTCCATCCTGCACGGTTGCGAGAATGGACTCGAACGCGATGGTCTTGGGGAGAATGATCTCGTCGGTTCCGACCTGGTTGCGCCGCGTGGCTTCCTTGTTGCTGACCAAGGCGGTTTTGTCCGCCACCGCGATTATTATCACCGATTGTTACCCAGGACGTGGGAGGGGGCAGCGGGTTGAACCGATGACAGCATGTCCTTGTCAGCGAGGTAGACGGCGATGTCGCTGCGATTCCAGTCTTGTTCGCGCATGACGATATCCTGTGCATGCTTGATATCGCGGACATCCTGGTACTGGCCGTTGCTGGACATCCAGAATGTTCCGTTATGGCGGCCGATGACGATGGCGTGGGCTTCATTCTTGTTTTTGGCATTGAGGATATACATGCTGGCGTCCAAGCCGCGAGCTAAGCAGATATCCCGGACTGTGGCTGCGAAATCCTCGCAATCGCCCAGGTGCCGGTTCCAGGTCTCCAGGCTGGTTTGCCAGTGATCGGTGGTGTCCGCGGCGTAACGGATGCGGGAACTGACGGCCTCGCAGATTGCCTGTGGCGTTGTTGCCGTTACGTTGCGGGCAACCCATGCCGTGACGGGGGGACGCGGGCCGTTGGATTGCGGTTCCGCCGCTGACAAGGGAAACGCATTCAACGGCTGCTGCGGTGTTCTTGCCTCTGCATGGCGGGCTTTGTAGGCAGCCCAGGCCGCGCGGAATTCCGGGTCTTCGGCGATGGACCGGTTTGAGGCGCTGGCGGGGATCGCGATCAGGATGACACTGGCGGCAATGATTTGCAATGTTCGTCCAGGTTTCTGCATCGTTTAGACTCCGTGTTTGCGTGTTGCTTGACGGAGTCTTCTATCGCAGTGATCGTGCCAATCTCTTTATTATTTCATAAGATGTTGTTTTACAGTGCGATATGATTATTAGTCTGGATGATCCGGAAAAAATACAGCGCATCAGATGTGTCCGCAGGCGGACAGGTCAATGGTCATGTGTTCGAATCCGTTCAGGTTAGCTGGATCCGATATCGTGCGCGGCCATCATGCGGTAGAGCTTGGGTCGGCTAATGCCAAGGAGTCGGGCTGTGGCGGCAACGTTACTGTTGGCGGTGGCCAGCGCCCGCCGGATAAGGGTTGCTTCCGCCTCTTTGAGGTTAAGTGGCAAATCGCCGTCAGAGAACCGTGCGTCTGCGGCGGGAGGACTGCTGGCCTGCGGGCTCTCGGTAAGCGGGCCCTCGCAGTGGATATGGTTGGCGTAAATGGTTCCGCCACGGCACAGAATCAGGGCGCGCTCAACGATGTTCCTTAATTCGCGGACATTTCCAGGAAAATCATGTTTCGCCAGTGCTGCCAATGCCGTGTCATCAAATTCAGAGGGTGGAATCCCCATTTCCGTGGATATCAGTTTATTGAAATGGTGTGCAAGAAACGGTATTTCCGTTCTCCTCTGCCGTAGCGGGGGGAGGGTGATGGTATAGCCAGCCAACCGGTAATAGAGATCGGAGCGAAATTTGCGGTTGGTGATTTGGTCCGCGATATTGGCATTGGTGGCCGCCACAATGCGCACGTTAACCTGTCGAGCCTTCGGGGCGCCAACCGCTGTGACGGCCCCATCTTCCAGAACCCGGAGGAGTTTTGTCTGCATTTCGAGGGGCATATCGCCAATCTCATCAAGAAAAAGGGTCCCGCTATCGGCAAGCTCGAAGCAGCCTTTGCGATCGGCAACTGCACCGGTAAAGGCCCCCCTGATATGCCCGAACAGGGTTGATTCAGCGAGTTCGGCCGGCACCGCCGAACAATTGATCGGCACGAATGGATTACGTGCTCGTGCACTGCCGAAATGGATGGCTCGCGCGATCAGTTCCTTGCCCGTGCCGCTTTCGCCTGTGATCAGGACCGAAGTGGCGGGCGACTTGCAGATGAGCTGGACATCATGCATCACCCGCTTCATGGCCGGTGACTGGCTGACCATGCCGGAAATCCCGCTGCGTTCGCGTTCCTGCCCGGATAAAAACGAGACTTGAGCAGCCAGCAGATCGCGTTCCTCTGCGACCTGCCGGTAACGCAAGGTCCGGCTGATGGTCTGGGTGATCATATCCTTATCAACGGGTTTCTCGAAAAAATCAAACGCGCCTAGTTTCAGTGCCTTGATGGCGTCCTCTTTGTCGGCGGTTCCGGTAATGACGATCACATCGGTCTGAGGGCTGATTTTCTTGGCTTTTTCCAGGACATCATGACCGGACAACCCCGGCATGCAAAGGTCGGTGATCAGGATATCAGCGGGCGTGTGCGCCAGGGACTCAAGGCAGGCGATCGGATCGGTATACACCGTTGAATGGCAGTCAAGCAATTTAAGATAGGATCGGATCGTAATGCCAATGCGCTGGTCATCATCCAGAATCACGACATGGACCTGGCGCGATAGGGATTTCGCTTCAACTTCCATGGGCATCTCCGGGGTTGTTGCATCTGGCTGGCATTGAAAAACCGTTATTTCTCATCGGCGGCGGCGTTGAGTAAGGCGTCACCGATGTGTTCCAGCGGCAGCGATGTGCAAACGCCGCCACATTCGACCGCTTTTTTCGGCATGCCGTAGACCACCGATGTGCTTTCGTCCTGCGCAATTGTGTAGGCACCGGCGTTCCGCATTTCGAGCATTCCTTCCGCCCCGTCATTGCCCATCCCCGTTAGAATGGCGGCGGCAATGTTTGCGCCTGCAAAGCGTGCAGCGGACTTGAAAAGGACATCCACGCTCGGCCGTTGCCGACAGACCAACGGCCCCGTGCGCACATCCACATAATAGCGCGCCCCGCTGCGTTTTAGCAACACATGGTAGTTTCCTGGAGCCAGAAGTGCCACTCCGGGAATAACGGAATCGCCATTTTGAGCCTCGCGAACTTCGATTGCGCAGAGTTCATTTAAACGGTCGGCGAACGTCTTTGTAAAGTAAGCCGGCATATGTTGCACGATAACGGTACCCGGTGAATTGGCTGGAAACCGTTCAAGCACGGTACGAATGGCCTCTGTCCCGCCGGTTGATGCTCCGATGACAATGATTTTATTTGTTGTTCGGCCAATCGACAGGCGCGGCGGGGGAAGTGTTGCCACCTTTGGCGTCGCGGGGCTGGTGGCGGACCGTATACGCGCCCAGCGTGCCGCCCGGATGCGCTCGACCAGTTGCTCTGTCATCTCGGCGACGCTGTAGGCGGAGCCCGGCTTACACATGACATCAACAGCCCCTGCCTCCATCGCTTCTAGGGCCATGGCGCTGCCCTTGGCTGTCAACGACGAGACAATGATCACCGGCATCGGCTTGTGCCGCATCAGTTTCTTGAGAAAGGTGACGCCGTCCATGCGGGGCATTTCAATATCCAGGAGCAGGACGTCTGGTTTTAGCTGGACGATCTTGTCGCGGGCAACGTAGGGGTCCGGTGCCGTACCGACAAGATCGATATCCGGGTAACGCGCCAGTTCGCGTGCCAGCACCTGGCGCACAATGGCCGAATCATCAACCGCCAGAACGCGAATACAATTTCCGTCTTTCATGCAATGGTCTCCTTTTGAGGCGGCAGAAAACGTGCTACAGTTTGCCTAAGCATCTTTGCATCAACCGGTTTCATCATGATATAGCTGGGTTTGATGGCAGCAAGCCGTCTTTCAACTTGCGATTCCGAATATCCGCTGATCAAGATCACACGGATTTGCGGGTTCATCTGGTAAATAGTGTGGAATACGTCGCAGCCGTTCATATCCGGCAGCAACACGTCCAGCAGCACCAAGTCAATGGTGCCGCCGTCTGCGCGAACGCATTCGATGGCCTCCTGTCCGGTACTGGCGGTGATAACCGTTACGCCCGTCCGCCGTAAAACCCTGGCGCTAACCCGGCGCAACTGGTCGTCGTCTTCGCAAAGCAGAACGGTTCCCACCAGTCGAAACGCTTCCCCGTCATTCTCACTATGGGCGCTGCCGCCTGAAGGCGGAACAACAAACACCTCAGTGGTTGGCGATTGGTTTGACATACGGGGTCTCTAACTGAATTTGAGCAGCGCGACCACCGGATTGCCATCTGTAAGCAGCTTTACAGCTCCAGGTAACTGCTGAAAGCGCATCACGTCATCTGGCTTGATCGCGGTTGCTGAAGGAGCCGAAAGTAAAAACGTGGTTTCTACCCCGAAGAGGGTTGCCGTCAGTGCCCCGGCCACGATATTCGACCATTCCTTGATGGCGTCTATCGTTTCCGTATCGCCAACGTCTTCAGGTTCGAGGCCAAGTACATTTGCCGCGATTTCCTTTGCCTGTGCAACCGGCACGGCAACCTGCAATTCGCCGCACTGCGCGCTGCCGGTGAAGGCCACCACGGCTGATATATAATCATCGGCGGGGAGGGTGGGGGGGGCATCACCACTGTCGATTTCGGCAAAAACAAAGGCGAAATCCTCCAACGTGCCAACCAGTGTCTGTTTTAGCGAATCAAGGATCGCATCATCTTGTACAGGTTTCATCTCCATGCTTGGGCTCCTGGCTGAGTTTCTCCGGAACGGTGCGCTTGCTTGGGTTCACCCGTTAAATGAGTGACATCAGGATGTCCGACTTGGTCGATTCCTCGTGGACTTCATCCACGATAAGGGATATATCCGATACGGATAAGCCAAGGCGCTTCCAGACGGCTTGCACACATGCCGGATCAGCAAGATCTCCACCGTCACCGATCTTTTCGCGATTGCAGATGTAGTTGGCCATGTGGCAAAGGGAGGTCGCTTCCCAATACTCGGGTGGTGCTGAATCGGGATCGTGGTGCCAGAGTATCGGCAGCATCAGGTCTTCTGTCATGTTCCATTTGCCGCAAAGCCACCCGCCGAGTGCTGCATGATCGATTCCGGCCGCCTCCAGCTCTGCGCGGTAAAGGCTCATTGGCGTTGAGCTGGCCAACTCAAGCGCGGCATGGAACTCATCGGCCATGAATTGATCCATGATCAGCTTGCCGATATCGTGGAGCAGGCCGACAAGTCGCAAGGACTCGTTGGTATGTCTTTTCTTCAAATTCGGTTTCGCATGATTATTCACGACACAAGCCGCAATCCCTACGCTGATGGAATGCCGCCAGAATTCATCGCGGTTGAAAGTGCCGCCTTGCTGATTACCGAATGCAGAGAAAATGGACGTGGAAAGGGCAATGTTATTGGTGGCGGTCAACCCCAGGCGGGCCACCGCCTGCTGCACGGACTGTATTTCTACCCCGCCCGCATACAGGGATGAGTTCACGACCTTGAGGATCCGTGCGGTAATCGCCGGGTCGTCCTCGATAAGGTGTGCAATCGATTTTGCATTTGAATTCGGGTCGCGTACGGCAGCCGACAGCTTGTTCATAACGAGCGGTAGTGTCGGCAGGTTGCGTACGCCGTTCAGGATATCGATGATTTCGTTAATGCTTTTCATTAGCAGCCGCAGCCTTTCTGATGGGATTGCGTATGAGTTGTCAATTAATCTGTTGTGGTGTTCTCGGGAGTCTTGCCAAGCAGGCGCGACATGATATCGCGAATGCCTTCGGGCGTAAAGGGTTTGTTTAGATATTCACGCACACCCCGGGCCTTGAGCTCGCGCATGCGCATCTCGCTGCGGTCGGTGCTGACAATGACCACAGGTGTTTCCTTTAATTTCCCTTGACGTTCCATTTCCTCGACCATCTCGACCCCGTTCATCACCGGCATGTTAAGGTCGGCAAACATCAGGTCAATCCATTGGGCATCGAGTATGTCAATGGCTTCACGCCCGTTGGTCGCCTCGAAGATCTCACCGATATCCTCGCCGGTCATGCGTACCGCACGTCCGACGACTTTGCGTACAATTGCGGAATCATCAACAATTAAAATATTGTAAGCCATCGGATGTGCTCCTGTATTCTAGCAAGTATTTATGTCTTGTCGCATTCGGGTTGGATGATCGAATCCCATTCATTCATTTTCTCAAGCGTGATGCTGGCAACCTGCTCAATATCCTGGGAGCGTAGCCCCAGCCTGACCGCCCCATCTTCGGTGACGATATACCGGAATCCGTCAATCCCGTCACCCACGCCAAGACTATATACCAGCGTATCGGCTAAATGCACCATTAAAGCGGTTTCCCGGTACTCCGTGGCTAAATTCGGGTGGTGGTGGTGGTTCACAATGGCGATCAACTCCTCTGGGAAGGCCCACTTTTCCATCAACCATGCGCCCGCCTGTGGGTGACTGACGCCTAGAATGTTGATTTCAATCTGATCAAAGGCGGCGTCGGAATCACGCAATTGGGCGTCAAATTCACGGCGGTTCTCCTGTACGAACGGGTCTAGCACGATTTTTCCCATATCATGCACGAGCCCTGCCGTGAAAAGCATTTCCTTCGGGTGACGTCCAAGGCTTAAAGCCAGTGTTTCGGCGGTCAGGGCGACGCCGATCGAATGCTTGAGCAGCGTATGCGGTTCCAAGTCGTAGCCGTCGAGTTTCATGGCCAGGTGTGAGGCAAGCCCCTGTGCCATGATTATGCGAAACAGCCGTTTCGAACCCAGTCGCACAAACGCCTGTTGCAGCGAATCGATCCGCTGTGATCCTGAAAACGCGGCAGAATTGACGGCTTTGAGGATATTCATGGTAATGCCGGGATCGAAGCGTACGCTATCGGCAAGTTGTTTGAAATCCAGTTCCGGATCGTTTGCGTGTGCCATCAGGTCCTTGAGCATGGCTGGCATCCGAGGATGCACATCCACGGCCTTGTGAATGCGTTCGAGCGTGATGTCCTTGTCGTGTTTTGTTTTTTTGATCATGCTCTAGAACTCACTTTCCACGCCGGAGGACCGAAGTGTGCAGCGCCCGCTGCCGATTTCGAGCCTTAACGTTCTTGATAAGGAGCCGCCGACCTGCTCGGCCTTGATCATCAATCCGTTTTTCCACAGGATCTTACGAAGCACCGTGTGGTTACGCTCCCCGATTCGGAAGAGGTTGCTGTTGTCCAGAATCCGTGCGCAACCGGCGACCTTTATTATGGCGCGCGATCGGTTTACGCCGAGATCGAAGAGCATGGTGAGGAATTTCATCATTCCTGAATCAACAAACATAAACGGCTTCACTTCCGCTTTCTGGGGGTCAACGCTCGCGATCGGCAGCATGCAGTGAATGATGCCGCCTACCTGCACGCCGGGGTCGTATATGGCAACGCCTACGCATGAGCCCAGTGAGTAGGTGACCAGGACGTCATCGGGTTTATTCGAAACCTTACCGTCGGCTATATCAATTATTATCTGACTCATTTTATGTACACCGACGGTTTAACGCTGCGGAAATTCCCCAGCATGCCCGATAAGCTTTCCGCATGCCCGACCATCAGGATGCCGCCGGGTTTCAATAAGCGCCATATCTCATCGAGCAGTCCTTTCCTGACTTTGTTATCGAAATAGATCATGACATTGCGGCAGAATACAATATCGAACGGGCCTTTCATCGGATATGGCGGTCGCGCGAGATTCAAGCGGGCAAAGGAAAGCATGCGGCGCAGTTCATCATTCACGACATAGCTGCGGTTGGCGGCGTCTGCCGGTTCTTTCCTGAAGAACCGGCGGGTCATGGATTCGGGCACCTTTTCGAGATGCCGCGGTTCGTAGCGACCGGCTTTGGCAACATCAAGCGCGCGCGTGGAAATGTCCGTGGCCAGAATCTTGAAGTCGCTAACGTCGGGAATCGCGGCTCTTGCCGTCATGGCGATGGTATAGGGTTCCTCTCCTGTCGAGGAGGCGGCGCACCAGATGCGATACGAGCGCTGGCCGCCGCCGTGCCATTGCTGGAGCAGCTCGGTGAGCAACTGGAAGTGATGTTCTTCACGAAAGAAGTAGGTGACGTTGGTGGAAATGGCGTTAAGCATCTCGACAAGCTCGTCGCCGTCCTTATCGTCCTTTACCAGACGATAATACTCCTCATAACGGCCAATCCCGAGCGCTCGCATGCGTTTCCCCATGCGCGAGGCCACCAGCGCTTCCTTCTGCGGACCCAGATGGATGCCTGCCTTGTCGTAGACAAGCTCGCAAAACCGGCTGAACATTTCGGCACTTAAATTTTCATTATTATTCATGCGGGCTCAAGATTATGTGTAAACCGGTTCGTTATCAACCATAAAGAATGGAAAAAACATACAGGGTTGCGTAATTTGATTTATGGCGTTATGTTTATAGACGTTGGTGAACATGTGGCTCTCTTTCCGTCAGGCAAGTTCGCCGTTTCAAGTCGAATATTATAAGAGGGAGTTTGGGCAGTATGAACGATACGAATGATGCCGGGAGCACGTCTCCGTTGGGGCGCGACGGTGTGGGGCGCTGTGCGGTTGCGTGTCCGATGTGCGGGCATGTGCAAACGCAGTACCGGTTGAATCCACGCATGTACTGGTATAACGATCTTGATCTGGATCGCAAGCCTTCTGGTTTCCAATGCCTGAAGGGGCTTGCGGGGCTGTATCCTCCGCTTTATGATTTGTGGCATTGCCCGAAATGCCATTTTACGACGCATAACCGGACGTTTCCCGATCCGCTGAAAAATGTGTTCATCGAAAAAGGGCTTGTGCAGAGGCACTTGGCGGAAGCGGCCAAGCCGGAGACGGCCTTTTCGCGCGTGTGTGAGGTACTCGGGGCGGATCAGAATATCGATAAGGTCGATTTTGAATCCGCTATCCGCTGTGCGTTACTGGCCGTTTATTTCGACACCTTCATCGTCGGACTCTTGAGGCAGGGCTATGCGGCGTTGGCTCGAAGCTGCTTAAGGCTGGCGTGGTTGCACCGTGACTGGGCATCAATGGATGCTGATTACGATTCCAAGAGCACGGCATCAAGAGCTAAGCTCGAAAAGCTTGCCGTCTATTGGTCGGATATTCCCCGATCAGAGAATGATGCCTTGAGGTTGGCCTGCGTTCATTATGAGGCCGCCCTGAACGAAGCGTCTGTTGAAAATGATCCCATGGAAACGGCTACGATTCTCATGCATTTGGCGCGAATTTGCCTGCAGATGGGGGATACAAGCTCGCCCGCCAAGCATCTGGAGGCATGTCGCCGCGGTGCGATGGAAGAGCAAAACCGACTGGCTGCGGTCATGCACGAGGATGATCGGCGCCGAGAACTGCCTGAAGATGAACGAGGTCAACTGGTTTCCGCCAGCCGGCGAATCAAGACGATGATTGATGACTGTGGCGACCTTCATGCGGAAATCCGCCGTTTGCAGGCAACGACGAAGACGACGGGAACGTCAAGTCAGGTGAAAAGCCCTGAAACGAAGAAAGGGTTGCTTAAAGGGTTTTTCGGTGGGTGATCAGCCGAAATAGGCTTCAGTGGCATGTCGGGTGCTAATAGCTCCGGCATGAGATTGAACTTTTCTCGATATTGTCGCCCAGCGCTTCTTCTTGTTGTGATATTGCTTTCGATGCGAACGGCGCTTTGCGCCGACCAAACGAATGCAAATGACAAGGCCACGGCGTCGCGAGAGGTGCCCGCCTGGGTCTCGCAGTCATCCAGCGGTTCCGCTGATACGCTGGCCCGGCCCGGCAGTTATGGCACTTTACGCTCGATGGCGGCGTTGCTGGCCGTGCTGGGCGGGTTGTTCGGGGTGCATGTGCTTCTGCGCCGACGCGTTGTGCGATGGTCCAGCCCTGATCTTCAGTCGTTGCGCGTGTTGGCCCGAAAACGGTTCGGTGCACGGCAGGAACTGGTTGTGGTCGAATGGGAGGGGCAGCGCCTGCTCCTGGGGACGGGACCTGGTTATATTACCCGACTTAGCCGTATGGCGTCGGCACCAATCCCGCAGGGAGCAAAGGAACAGGATTCATGAACGGCCTCTGGTCTAGCTGTGCTTTCTCTCTTGTGCTTCGTATCCCTGTGCTCGCGATTGCGCTGGTTGTGCTTTCGTTAGGTGCGCAGCGTGCTTTTTCGCAGGATGCGGGGGGCATAACGGCGCCCGCCTTGAGCGGAATGTCCAGTCCGGCGGGGCCGCTAGGGGTCCAGATTCGTTTTGACGGGGGCGAATCTCCGGAGTCGCTCTCAACAGGGATTCGGATCCTGATCATGATGACCGTGTTGTCTCTGGCTCCATCGGGTTTGATCATGTTGACAGGTTTTACGCGTATTCTGATTGTACTGAGCATCGTCAGGCGCGCGATCGGTCTCCAGTCAGCCCCACCGAATCAGCTTATTGCCGGGTTGGCCATGTTCCTGACGTTTTTCGTAATGCGTCCCGTATTCGAAGAAATTCATAAGAATGCCTGGGAGCCGTTGCGTGCCGGTGCGATTAGCGACATGGAGGCATGGGATCGGGCGGCGGCACCGCTGCGGACTTTCATGCTGCGGCAGAGCGGTGAGTCGGAGTTGCGCTTGTTTCATGAGTTGGCAAACGAGCCGATCCCCGAAAAACCGGAAGAGGTTAAGCTTAGTGTGCTAGTGCCAGCGTTCATGGTCAGTGAATTGAAAACGGCTTTTCAGATGGGGTTCCTCGTTTGGCTACCTTTTCTAGTGATTGATCTTGTCCTGGCGTCTTCGTTGATGGCATTGGGGATGATGATGCTGCCGCCGATGATGATCTCGTTGCCCATTAAAGTCTTGTTCTTCGTGCTGGCGGACGGGTGGACGATTGTGATTCATGGGTTGGTAAAAAGCTTCTTGTGATTGATGCGTGAAAGGTGAGCGACTATGACACCACAAATGGCATTGGAATTATCTAACCGCGCGATGATGATCGCGCTACAGCTATCCTTGCCGATGCTCTTGACCGCCATGATTGTCGGCGTTGTGGTCAACATCTTTCAAACGATAACCTCGATTAAGGACCAGAGTTTGGCGTTTGTTCCCAAGATCCTGGCTGCGGCGGCGGTAACGGGGATTTCGATGCCCTGGGGCATCCAGATGATGAGTGTCTATTTTCGCGATATGTACCAGCTCCTGGGTGGGCTGTAGTCATGACCGTGCTGCTGGGGGATTATCCGGTTGTCCTGTTAATGGTGTTCTTCCGGGTGAGTGGTGTCCTGCTGGTTCTGCCGTTCTTCGGCATCCCGGCGGACAGCGGGTGGTTGCTGGCGGGAGCTTCGCTGCCGTTGACGCTACTTTTCGCCAGCGTAATTCCTCCCTCCTGGAGTGCCGCAGCCGCCGCCCTGACCACAACGGGCGACTTCGTGCTGGCGATTTTTGGCGAAACGATGCTGGGCGCGGCGATCGGGTTGGTTTGCGGGATTTTTATTAATGCTTTCGTGGTTGCCGGTGAACTTGCCAGCAGCGGATGTTCGCTGTCAATGGCCGAGGAACTGGACCCGGAAACCGGCGAGTCCTCGGATGTGCTGACACAGGTTTGGCGCATGCTTTTCCTGGTTACGGTGCTGGCAATCGATGCGCACCTGATGGTCTTCCGCATCCTGGCGCACACGTTCGAGCAACTACCCGTGCCGTGGGTCGGTTGGGTGGACGGCGGACGCGACCTGGCATTGCTCGGCGGCACTGCATTCCGTGCAGGGGTGTCGATCGCGCTGCCGATTATGCTGGTTTCATTGCTGGTCAGTATCGGTATGGCCTTGATCGCTCGCATGGCCTCTGGGTTTGATGTCATGTACCTCTCGCTGCCATTCCACTTACTACTCGGATTGAGTGTTTTTGCACTTACCTTGTTGCTGGGTGGCGGACTCCTGCGCACTATGGCATATCAGATGCTATCATCCTTGTCTCGGTTCCTGGGATGGTATTGATCATCGTGATGCATGTGGGGTTTTACCCCATGAAAAGCAGGGGTTATGGAAGGCAAAGAAGGCAAAAGCGAGAGAGCGACCAGTAAGCGGCGCTCTGATCAGCGTGAAAAAGGCAATCTGGCCGTATCGCAGGAAATCATCACGGTGGCCGTATTATTCCTGACTGTGATCCTGCTCCGACAGGGATTCCCTTCGTATCTGGCTGGAACTCGCCGCATGCTTGAAGTCAGTTGCATGGCGATGACTGCAAATGACGCATGGAGCGGAATTTGGTTGCAGCAGCAATACTGGCAGGGACTCGGAGCTGTCTTGCGCGTTATCGCGCCGCTATTGAGCGGAATCCTGCTGGCGGGGATTGTCGGCAGCGTCGGCCAGACGGGCCCCTATTTTAGTTGGGAGGCTTTTCAGGCTGGCGGCCTCAAGGCGCTTGACCCGATCAAGGGGGCCAAGAAGCTATTCTCGTTCAAGTCGGTGACCAAGCTGCTGATGACGCTGGCGAAAATTGGCTTGATCGCGGGTGTCATGACCCTTATTTGGCGGCGCAAGTGGATGACAGTTGCCCAGTTGCATGATTTTGACTTGAGTTCGGCGGTCGGCTGGATGGGGCATAATCTCTATACGTCGGTCATGGCGATTGTCGTGTTGGCGATCTGCATTGCCGTCGTGGATTTCGTGATCACCTACCGTCGGCATGAGAAAAGCATGATGATGTCCAAGCAGGAGGTCAAGGATGAGCGCAAGCAGTACGAAATGAAACCCGAGGTCAAACGGGCGCAATTTCGCAAGATGCGGTCATTGACCATTTCCAGGATGGTGGCGGAAGTTCCGAAAGCGACGGTTATCATCACAAACCCGACGCGGGTGGCGGTGGCGATCAAGTATAATCCCGCCGAGATGGATGCACCCCAGGTTGTCGCCAAGGGCTTGCGCATCCGGGCCATGCGCATTCGCGAACTGGCGGCAAAGCACGGTATCCCGATTGTGGAGCGCCCGCCACTGGCACGCGCCTTGTATCGGTCGGTGCCGACGGGGCGGTCTATTCCCGCAGGGTTGTTCGAGGGTGTTGCAGAAGTTCTGGCGTATCTGCATCGGTTGGGGTACCGGCTGGAAGGAATTGCGGGACAGAAGGTTCCGGCGGGAAATTCCGATAAGCAGGAAGGACGAGGGGAGTCATGGCTCTAAAGGACTTTAGGCATTCCGATTTGCTGGTGGCCGGGGCAATGGTCCTGATCTTGTCCGTGCTGATTCTCCCGATTCCGACCCCCCTGCTGGATGTGATGCTTGTGCTAAGTATCGCCATGTCGGTGCTTGTTCTTTTTATCACGCTTCAGTTGAAGGATGCCCTTCAGCTTTCCTCATTTCCTTCCATGCTGCTGATGCTGACGCTTTTCCGGCTGGCTCTCAATGTTGCCACCACACGCCAGATTCTGCTCACGGGTTTTGCTGGCAACGTGATCCAGTCTTTTGGCGATTTCGTGGTGGGTGGCAACTATGTTGTCGGTGTGGTTATCTTCCTAATCCTGGTGCTTGTGAATTTCATGGTGATCACCAAGGGATCGGGGCGCATCGCCGAGGTGGCGGCCCGGTTTACGCTGGATGCCATGCCAGGCAAGCAGATGAGTATCGATGCCGATCTGAATGCCGGGCTGATTGATGAAGCGACAGCCCTGCGTCGTCGCGAGGGGCTTTCCAACGAGGCTGATTTCTACGGGGCGATGGATGGTGCCAGCAAGTTTGTCAAAGGCGATGCGGTGGCCGGCCTCGTCATTACCGCCATCAATATCGCTGGCGGTTTTGCGATCGGCATGATGCAGCAGGGTATGGGTGCGATCGAGGCCTTGCAGAAATATACACTTCTGACGGTGGGTGATGGCCTTGTCTCGCAGATTCCCGCGTTGGTGGTCTCGACGGCAGCCGGCATGCTGGTGACACGCGCCGCTTCGGATCAAAGCCTAGGCGAAGACATCAAATCGCAGCTTTTCATGCGACCCAAGCCTCTGTATGCGACGGGTGGCATGCTCGGTGCCATGGCGCTGGTGCCGGGGCTGCCGTTCATGCCGTTTATCCTGCTCGCGATGACGATGGGCGGCATCGGGTATTCGCTACGCAAGTTGCCGCCGCCGTCGGAAACCACATCTGCGCCGGGGGGGGCAAAGAAAAAGGCGCTGCCGGGGAGTGTAGAGGCGAAAGCGTTGCCCATGAGTCGCCCAGCGGATATACCGGATGTGAGCGCGATGGATGTTGAAATCGGCTTTGGTCTGGTTCCTCTGGTTGACCGCGGCCAAGGAGGCACTTTGCTGGATCGCATTACCACGATTCGGCAACAGATTGCCGAAGACCTCGGCTTCATTCTCCCGCCGGTAAATGTGCATGATAACGCCCGGTTGCGCAATACGGAGTATGCGATCCGTGTCCGTGGCCTAGAGGTGGCGCGCGGTGTTTTGCAGCCGCAGCATTGGTTGGCGGTCGATGCCACTGGCGATGTGCGATTTGAGGGCCCGGCACCGGTTAAGGAACCCACCTTCGGATTCCGGGCGTGGTGGGTGACCTCCGCGCAACGCGAACTGGCCGAGGCTCGCGGAATGACGGTTGTGGATGCCAGCGGTGTCCTCAGTACGCATCTGGCTGAGACGATTCGCCGCCATGCCGGGGATCTGCTGGGGCGGCAGGATGTCAGCGAAATGATTGAAAATGTCAAACAGAAGCATGCGTCGGTTGTGCAGGAGTTGATTCCCGCCCGTCTCAGCATCGGTGTTGTACATCGCGTGCTTCAATATTTGCTGCGTGAACGCGTTTCGGTTCGCGATCTTGCCTTGATCCTGGAAACGCTTTCTGATCATGCTGCCAAAACACAGGATCCGGTGATTCTTGGCGAACTGTGCCGCCGCTCCCTTGGTGGTCATATTGTGGGGGCCTATCTTGAGGCTGGCAACCGACTTCCCGCCATCGCGCTGCACCCGGAGCTTGAATCCGCGATGCAAAGCGCGATTCATCGCGAGAACGGTGACCTGGGCGTATTGGCTTTACCTCCGGTGCAGGTGCAGTCTATTCTGAAAAGCGTTGAAACCATTCTGCAGGCGGCTCGCAAAAAGAATCGCCATCCGGTATTGGTTGCACTTCCGGTTTTACGGCGGCATATCCGTCGATTAATCGAAGCGCAGGAGCGAGATCTGGCTGTGCTTTCATTTGTGGAAATACCGGATTTTGTTGATATTGATGTTATCGGGTTGATCAAGACTCCTTCGGGGCAAGCAGGCAAGGGAGATGCGTGAGATGAAGATCCGCCGTTATAAAGGCTCGAGTCGCGAAGAACTCTACCAGTTGATTAACAAGGAGATGGGGCCGAACGCGGTCGTCGTGGCTCCAGAGACTACGGGTGGGGGGCTATTGACGCGCGGCAAGAAGTATGAATTGATTGCGATTCTGGAGGATGCGGATGAGTCGGGGGCGTCAATCGCAAAGGCGGCCCCTGCGGGGGGGGCGGCCGACCCTGCGGTCGCAGACGATATGAACCGGTGGCAGCGTATACAGACCAGGCAGTGGCGCGAACTGCAAACGAAGATGAGTCAAATCCAGAAGACCGTGGATACGTTGCAGGCCGGGCCTCATGCCCCCGTCGGCGTTGCGCCGGATTCCCTGCCTGAGCATGCGGCACTGTGGGACTCGCGTTTCGTTGAATGGGCAAGGCGGGAAAAAATGGAACTGCTGGACGCCGATGCGCAACAAGTACGCGCTATCCTAGGCGATTCCCTGCCGATCGATGAGCATTTCCAGTTTAAGGGACAGCAGAAAAAGCCGCATATTATTGTCCTGATCGGTCCCACCGGATCCGGCAAGACTACGACATTGGCCAAGATGGCCGCAATCTGTGCGCATCAGGAGCGTTTGCGTGTCGGTATCGTCAGTATCGATACCTACCGGGTGGCGGCGGTCGATCAGATCCGCGAGTATGCCTCGCTGCTGGATATGGAGTTACGCGTTGCGTTCTCGGCGGACGAGGCGCGTGTTGCGATTGCAGAGCTCGCGGACAACGACGTGATCCTGGTGGATACGCCAGGCCGCACCCATTTTGATGAGATGGGGCTTGCCGTCAGTCACAAGGTCCTGCGGGGAATGGGGGAAGTGACGGTCTTGTTAACGCTTCCGGCGACCTTGAGTATCAACGATCTGGCCGATACGCTGCAGGGATTCAAGCGCTTTCAGCCGCGCTATCTTGTCGTGACGAAAGTGGATGAGACGCGCCAGCCGGTTCTTTTCACGGCATTGCCTTTCGAAACGGATTTGAAGGTTGCGTTTGTGACCAATGGGCAGCGGGTCCCGCAGGATATTTTCCCCGGTGACGCCGAGCGGATTGGCGCGCTACTGATGCCGTCGCGAGGGAGCGTTGAGCCGCCGCCCAAGCCGTTCAGTTCGGTTTTGCAAGACCGCGTCGACAGTGTTCACGCAACGCGTGCCCGTGCCGCGGATGATGCCGGAGGCAGACAATGAATATCGGTAGGAACCCTAATGACCACGCCGGGGATCAGGCTGCCGCCTTGCGTCCGTCCACACCCTTGAGTAAAAAGATAGCGCCACCCCCTGTCGGTGCGCGTTGTATCGCGATCGGGAGCGGCAAAGGCGGTGTCGGCAAAACCGTGGTTTCGGTCGGATTGGCGCTATCGTTATGCGAGCGCGGTCAGCGTGTTCTTCTGTTTGATGGGGATATGGGGCTGGCAAACGTGGATTTGCAGATGGGGTTGGTGCCTGCCTTTACGATCCAGGATGTCATCTTCGGGCATTGTTCGCTTGAGAATGCATGTATGCGCATCGAGGGGGGGCCGGATGTGCTGGTGTCTGCCTCCGGTGCTCCCGAACTGGCTGATCTTAGTCCGGCAAGGCGCCAACTGTTTATTGAGGATCTCTTCCGGTTCTCGTCAAATTATGATTATTTCCTGATTGACACCGGTGCCGGCATCGGGCGTGGCAGCACGGACTTCCTGGCCGCCTGTCCTGAGGTGCTTGTTGTGTTGACCAACGAACCAACCTCGCTGATGGATGCGTATGCCTTGATCAAGACACTGCATCTGCGGGGAGAGGTACATGGGCTCGGGGTGATCGTGAATATGGTGGACTCGCTTGACGAAGGCGAGCGGGTTTTCTCTCGACTCAATGCGATTGCCCGGCAGTTTCTCGGTGTGTCGTTAGCACTGGCGGGCGTTCTGGTTTATGATCGGCAGGTCTCGGATGCGATTCGTCAACAGCAAAGCATTGTCCGCTATGCCAGTGGGGGGGCGGTTGCACATTGCTTGCGTGATATTGCCCGCCATATCGAAACCCGCCCTCGGCAACAGGTGGTGCCGCTGAGTTTGGCGCAGTGGGGAAAACAGTGGGAAGTGACGGCGTTTCTTTCGGCCGAAGGGGATAAGGCATTATGAAGGCACTCTTATGTCAGATTGCATTGATTGTAGGCGGGATCGTGGCCGCCCTGTCGCTTGGGGTTAACTTGCTACGGGATATGGAGCTGTTCACGGCGGTTTTCCGCGCCATCCTTGTTTTTATCGGTACCGTCACTATCATTTTTCTCTTCCTGCATCTTTTTTCTGTGATCCTGGTTCGTTTTGTTGCCGAACAGGTGGTCCAGCAACGCAGTCATGCCGATGACGAACAGAATAAGACAAAGCAAGCCGGGGCCTTTGTGCGCACACGCGCCGGAACGGCACCAAAAGCGATTGAGTCGAAATGAGTACGCAAACGACCGAAATCAATGATGAGGAATGTGCTGCCTTATGGGCGACGCATGTCGCGGCCCCATCGGAAGGCACGGTCGCTCGCCTCGTCGAGTTTTACCTTCCGATGGTGCGCCAAACCGTCGCGCTGATGTCGGTTTATTGCCGGCCGGACCTTGACCGGGACGACTTGATCCAGCATGCCATGATGGGGTTGTGGCAGTGCATCGAAAAGTTTGATCCTCTACGCCAGATCCAGTTTCGCAGCTTTGCGATGCCGCGGATCCGTGGGGCGGTGCTGGATGCGCTGCGTCGGCATGACCCGTTGAGCCGGAGCGACCGCGCACTTCTGAAAACATTGCAGGATTCGGTGACGCTATACAGTCATCAGCACCAGGCGGTTCCGGATGACGAAACCCTGGCGGCACTGGCCGATATTGATGTTGACCGGTTGCATGATCTAACCGCGCGTGCGCAGCCTGTTCTCTCGCTGGATGGCGTCGGGCTCGAGGATATGGATGGCAATGGGCAGAGTCTTGGAGACCGTTTGGTTGACGATAAGGCGCCGGACCCCCGCCTGGAGACGGTGCGCAATGAGCAGGGAGCCCTGTTCCGGAAAGCTTTTAGACGTTTGCCTTCACGACAGCAGAAAATCCTCTATTTGTACTATTACGAAGACTTAACTTTAAAGGATATAGGCGCGACTCTCGACCTGACAGAGGCGCGTATCTGCCAGTTGCATGCAACGGCACTGCTATTTTTGAAAGCGTTGATGAAGAGCGCGTAAGCCAGGACGTGGTAGAAACGAAGGATGCGATGAGCAGTTCATTGAGTGCAAGTGATGGTGGAGGCTTGGTGGGGAAGGATGGGCTTGCCCCGTCGGAGTCGTTGCACCGCGTTTCATCCATCGATCAGAATGCGTCACGAAAGGATGACGCATCGTCCCGAAACCAGGAGAATCCGCGTCATCGTCGTCCGCCGGTCGAGGACCGTATCGAACTCAGTGAGGATGCGCTCCGTGAGGCTCTGTCGAGTCCTCGGCAGTTGCCGGAAGACACCGATCCCGCGCAGGAAGTCCCCGATTTACCGCCGGTATCCTTCCGTGCGCAAGTTTAACGGTTTTTCAGGACACGCTGATCTGCGTATAAAACACGTCGGCGTTTAGCGTGACCGGCGCGACCATGGTGAGCTTGACACCCGATGGGGTACAAAGATGGTGGTTGGCACCAACCGCGATCGTCGGCAGCGAGAGTGACAGCAGGAACCCTTTCTCGGAAAGTCGTGTCTTGGCTCCTCCGGCAGCCATATTGGCCAGTTCACCCACAACGTCATTCAGTTCATCCGAGGCTACTTCAGCATCACTCTCCATCATCATCATGCTTCTGAAAATCAGCTTTGCCAACTCTTCGGGGAAAATAAGCGAGAGTTGAGCGCGTACTTCGATGCCGCTTTCTGGGTGTGTGCCTGAAAGGCTGATGGTTCCTGAGACATTTCCGGTGGGGGCACCATTTTCCTTTGATGCAATGTCCCCTACCGAAACAGGGATCATGACCATTTGGGCAAATGCGTCTTCAATGCTCGCGAAAACGGCCGGGGGTATCATCATCAATAATTCACTTGTACTGCTCATGAATCGGTCCTTGCTGTATTCGTTGGTGTTAACTGCCCAGGATTTCCTGCATTTTAGCCTTGAGGGTTTCGGGGGTGAACGGTTTTACAATGTAAGCATTAGCCCCGCAAGTTAATGCCTCGATGACATCGTCCTTCGCCCCTTCTGTCGTTACCATCATGATGGGAATTTTGCCGTAGGACGGCAGGCTGCGAAGTCTCTTGATCAGCTCCAAACCGTCCATGTTCGGCATATTCCAGTCAGTCAGCACACAGTCAAACTGCGCATTCTCGCAAAGCTGGATCGCTTCCTGTCCGTCGGCGGCTTCGGTGACATCGTTGAAGCCGCAGCGGGCAAGCGTCATCTTAAGGATGCGACGCATGGTAGAGGAATCATCGGCTACCAGTATTTTTGTATCTGATGCGCTCATAAGCTCTCCATCTGTGTTGGTTTTCAGAGAAAATCATCGCGGGCGGCAAAGATTGTGTAAGTACGCAGTAGAGTATTAGACGAAGTTCAATCAGAATTCAATCATTAAAAACGAGGGCGTAAACGGTGAAGTGATTGGTAAGCCCGGGGTGTTATTGCCGGTTTGCCGGTGGCACTGGATCTGCTAACAGTCAAGGCATGCGAATTACACCAGATATGAATATGCGAATGATGTCAGGTGCCATGCTGCGGCATCAACAAACGTTGTTCGATGTGCGGCGGCAAATGTCCTCCGGACGAAAAGTCAATCTGGCCTCCGATGATCCTGGTGCTTATGAGGCGATCCAGGGCTTGAAATCGGATTTGTCGCAGTTGTCGCAGTTTGAGCGGAATTCCAATATGGCCCGGCATTATCTAACGATGCTGGATAGCAGCCTGGACAAGACCGTGAACCTGGTGCATCAGGCTAGTGAGTTGGCCGTGCGCGCGAGCGATGCCACATTGGATCCCGGTGCGCGTGAGGCCATGGCACAACAGGCGGATCAATTATTGCAATCGCTTTTGGCCGTGGCTAACAGTTCGGAGGGCGGCCGCTATAATTTTGCCGGACTGAGGGCGAGTGAGAAACCGTATGTCGAACAGGTTGATCCGGTAACCGGTAGGATTTCCGCTGTGGTATATGCGGGAAGCGAAGAGACCCGGATGATCAAGACCGGCCCGGAGCAATACGCGGCGACCAATATTGCAGGGAGTCAGTCGGTAGGCGAGGGCGGCATATTCCAGACATCGACACGCGATTTATTTGATAGTGTGATTCGTTTGCGCGATTCGCTGTCGGCTGGTGTGAATGGTGCGGAAACCGATAACCTTGAACGGCTGAACGATGATTTAAATCATGTGCTGGGCCAAGTTAGCCTGAATGGTGCTCGGCATGAACAGGTCATTATGAATGAGTCCTACCTGCGTGAGATGCAATTGACAAACCAGCAGTCTCTTGCATCGCTGGATTCCGTTGATATGGCGGAAGCCGCCATGCAGCTTTCGCAGGCGCAAACAGCTTATCAAGCGGCCCTTCACGGTACTTCAACCCTGATGCAGCAAGTGTCCCTGCTGAATTACATGTAAGCCCGCCGCCCACTGGGGTGGGCAAAAACGAGGGTGGTAACTTTCTGGGGAGATCGGAAAACGACTACGGCGACGACTACGGCTGACGCGGGTGTAAGGTCGAATCGTAATCCGTAGTCGTCGCCGTAGTCGTCCACCGAAAACTGAGTCAAAATGGCCAAGTTATAGGCAAGCCAGCCGCTCGGGGCTCCGGGCGAAAATGAATGGGTAACTTTTTTGGTGGAACGCGACCTCCGGGCGCGTTATGACCGTGGTGTGTGCATGGGTTGTCCA
>JAIFLS010000076.1 GCA_020048935.1 bacterium
TTTCCTGATCGTGGCCTGGGCCGTCTTCCTGATGGTCAAGGGTCTGAACACGCTTCGCCGCAAGGCGGCAAAGGGCGGCAAGACGGCCTGATCTAATGCCAGCACGCTGCCCGATCACCATTTTGTCGCACCGTGCGGCTGGCCACCATCGACTTTTCAGCAGAACCACGCCATAGACAGCAAGCAGGACGCTTAATGCAATCCGGCTTTTGCGCTTGTCCGCCTTGACGCTTTCCGCCAAAGTGGAGCAAACATAACAAGGGAACACACCCATGCCCGTACCCGATAGCATCCGCACCCTGTGCGAAACATTCCGCCTGCACCGCGAGCACTACACCTCCGGCGGCTATAACGAGACCGAACTGCGCCGCGAGTTCCTCGACCCGTTCTTCACCGCCCTAGGCTGGGACGTCGACAACAAGGCGGGCTATGCCGACGCCTACAAGGACGTCATCCACGAGGACGCCATCCGTATCGGCGGCTATACCAAGGCTCCCGACTACTGCTTCCGCATCGGCGGTACCCGCAAGTTCTTCGTCGAGGCGAAAAAACCGTCCGTCAACATCGACGGCGATATCGCCCCTGCCTACCAGGTCCGCCGCTACGGCTGGTCTGCCAAGCTCCCGCTCTGCATCCTTTCCGATTTCGAGGAATTCGCCGTCTACGACACCCGCGTCAAACCCGAAAAGACCGACCGTCCCGCCAAGGCCCGCACCCTCTACTACACCTTCGACCAGTACGTCGAAAAATGGGACGAGATCGCCCAGATATTCTCCCGCGATTCCATCCTGCGCGGTTCCTTCGACAAATACGCCGACACCGCCAAGGGCAAACGCGGCACCGGGGCGGTCGATGACACCTTCCTCGCCGAGATTGAGCGCTGGCGCGAGCTGCTTGCCCGTAATCTCGCCCTGCGTAACCCCGCGCTTTCCGTGCGCGATCTCAACTATGCCGTCCAGAAGATTATCGACCGCATCATCTTCCTGCGCATCTGCGAGGACCGCGGTACCGAGGATTACGGACGCCTGCAGGTGCTGCTCAATGGTGAGCGCACCTACACCCGCCTGCAACAGCTCTTCCACCAGGCCGACGCCCGCTACAACTCCGGGCTCTTCCACTTCGACAATGGCGAAAAAGGCCGTTCCGATGCCCCCGACACCCTCACCACGCATCTTGAGATCGACGACAAGACGCTCAAGGACATTCTCAAGAACCTCTACTATCCCGATTCCCCCTATGAATTCTCCGTCCTGCCTGCCGACATCCTCGGGCAGGTCTACGAGCAATTTTTGGGCAAGACCATCCGGCTGACCGATGGACACCAGGCCAAGATTGAGGAAAAGCCCGAAGTCCGCAAGGCGGGCGGCGTCTACTACACCCCCAGCTACATCGTCGACTATATCGTCCAGAATACCCTCGGACGGCTGCTCGACGGCGACGACCCCGAAAAGCCGAACCCTGTCGCCATTGCCAAAGCCGCCGAAATCAAGGTGCTCGATCCCGCCTGCGGATCAGGCTCGTTCCTGATCGTCGCCTACCAATACCTGCTCGGCTGGCATTTGCGGCAATACACCGCCGACCCCGCCACCGGCGAACTCGATCTCGAAAAGGCCAGACGCAACGCCGCCGGGAAAGCGCCAAAGATCTACCAGGCTGCTGGTGACACCTGGCGACTCACCACCGCCGAGCGCAAGCGCATCCTGCTCAACAGCATCCACGGGGTGGACATCGACTCCCAGGCAGTCGAGGTCACCAAGCTCTCGCTCCTGCTCAAGGTGCTGGAGGGCGAAACCCAGCAACAGCTCCAGCGCGACTTCCTCAGCGAACGTCAGCGCATCCTGCCCGACCTGGGCGGCAACATCAAATGCGGCAACTCCCTAATCGGCCCGGATTTCTACGAGAACGAACAGATGCTGCTGCTGGATGACGAAAGCCAATACCGCATCAACGTCTTCGACTGGAAAAAGTCCTTCCCCGACATTATGCAACGCGGTGGCTTCGACTGCGTCATCGGCAACCCGCCGTATGGAATACCGTTTTCAGGAGAAGAGGTTTCCTACATAACTAACCGCTATTCCCAGGTTGGCAAACTTATCGACAGCTACAACATATTTATGATCGCAGCGCATAAACTTACAATTCCGTGCGGTATATTCGCTTACATAGTTCCGAATACATTCTGTGATCTTGAAAATGGTTCCGTTTTCAGAAACTGGTTGCTGACATCTGTAAAGCTTGAAAAGTTGCGCCAGACGGGATGGGTATTCAGTCAAGCTGTTGTTGATACAATCGTTTTTATTGCTAGAGCAACGATACCGAATTTTGAGGCCAAGGTAATCGTCGAACTGCCAAATGATAGGTTTGAGGTCAAGCTTGAATCATTCCGGGAAGCGAAATTGCACAAGATTGATTTCCGGAACCGGCCAGAAAATCACCAGTTAATTGAGAGAGTTTTTAAGTTTGCTCTTCCCTTGTCTGAACTTCTTTCCGTAAAAGCTGGAGTCAAGCTGTATGAGCAAGGAAAAGGCGTACCACCGCAGACGCCTGATGCCATAAAAAATCGAGTGTTTACCACCAAACAGAATCGCCCAGATGGATGGCTGCCTCTTTTGCGTGGCGGGAATATTCGCCGTTATACTCTCTCAGCGGCAGATGAATTTGTAAATTATGGATTATGGCTTGCCGCTCCAAGGAAACCAGAGATGTTTAAAGAGCCAAAGCTTTTGATGCGCAGGACTGATGATCGGCTTCTCACGGCCTATGATGATTCAGGGATGATTTGCGTGAACTCCTGTCACATTATTCAACATGCGAATGGCGACAGTCGATACAACTATTTCTATTTCATGGGATTACTCAATTCCCGGCTCATGCAAAACCTATTCGAGATCAGTAACCCGCAAATGGTAGGTAAGGTATTTGCCGAAATAAAGGTCATCTATGTTGAGCGTCTCCCCATCCGCCGTATCGACTTCGACAACCCGGCCGACGTCGCCCTGCATGACAAGATGGTGTTGCTGGTGGAGCGCATGCAGGACTTGAACAAGAAGAAAGCGGCAGAGAAGAACCCCAACATCCTTGATCAGCTCGAAACCCAGATCAGCGCCACCGACCGCCAGATCGACCGCCTCGTGTACCAGCTCTACAACCTCACCCCCGAGGAAATCGCCATCGTCGAAGGCGGCAAGGGATGAAACGGCAAGCTTGCCCGACGCGGCTTTTCATGTATTCTAGCAGGGTAATAAAGGTGAACCATGATAACTCAATTGACGATTCGAAATTTCAAGCGGTTTGATGAGGCCGTGATTCCGCTGGGCGAGAATGTCGTACTTATCGGCCCGAACAACGCCGGAAAAACGACAGCATTGCAGGCGCTGGCACTCTGGGACGTCGGGTATAAAGCCTGGATTGACAAACGCGGAACCGGAGAAACCCCATCAAAACGTCCAGGGATTGCCATTAACAGGCGTGATTTGATTTCTATTCCCGTGCCCGAGGCCAACCTGCTGTGGCGCGACCGGCATACGCGTAGCATTTCCCGTAGCGGAGATAAACAGAACACACAAAATGTGCGTATCGATATCATTGTGGAGGGTGTTTCCGAGGGGAAGCCGTGGGCATGCGGGCTTGAATTCGATTATGCAAATGAAGAGGCATTCCACTGTCGTCCCCTTCGATTAGCCGACGGAAAGAATCCAGACCGCATGCCTGTACCGAACCTGAAAAATGTGGTCAATGTGGCTTTTCTGCCACCGATGTCGGGACTTGCGGATCGGGAATTCCTGAAGCAACCAGGTGAAATCGGCGTTTTGCTTGGGCAAGGCCAGACGGCCGAGGTGTTGCGAAACCTTTGTTATCGGGTTTACGCAGAAGAGGCACCATCGAAGAGTTGGTCTTCGATTGTTAATTCGATTCGCAACATCTTTGGCGTCGAATTGCTTGACCCGATCATGCGCCAGGCAACAGCCGAGATCACTCTGTCCTATCGGGATCAGAATGGTGCGGAATTCGATCTGTCGTCATCGGGCAGAGGCTTGCAGCAGACCCTGCTATTGCTGGCACACCTTTACGCCAACCCGCATTCCGTGCTGCTGCTGGACGAACCGGATGCACATCTCGAAATCCTGCGACAGCGTCAGATCTACAATCTGCTCACAGAAACAGCTTCAAAGCAGCAGTCGCAGATTATTGCTGCCAGCCATTCGGAGGTGGTATTGAATGAAGCGGCCACCAAGGATTCCGTGGTTGCATTTGTAGGAAAACCGCATTGCTTGACCGATCGAGGTACCCAGGTGCTCAAGGCATTAAAGGACATCGGTTTTGAGCAGTATTATCAGGCGGAACAGAAAGGATGGGTTCTCTATGTCGAGGATGCAACCGATCTGGCAATCCTGCAGGCGTTTGCCGAGTTGCTGAAACACCCGGCGCGAGATTTACTAAGGGCTCCTTTCGTGCATTATGTAGCCACCAATCTCCCTTCAAAGCCCAGGGATCATTTCTTCGGCATCAAGGAAGCAAAGACCGATTTTGTCGGACTGGCCCTATTTGACCGGATCGACGCGGAACTCCGTGATGCCAACGGCCTGGTTGAACGGATGTGGTCTAAACGCGAGATCGAAAACTATTTCTGCCGGGAAGATGTTCTCTTGTCTTATGTCGGATCAACAGAGCCAAACGATCTGTTTGAAATCGCTGAGCGGGCAAAGCGGTTGAAAGTCATGAAACAAGCAATCGAGGAAGTAAAAACGGCCCTGGATACGTTTGGAAAACCGGACCCTTGGTCGGATGATGTCAAAGCGTCCGACGATGTACTTGAGCCCATTTTCAGGGCATTCTCAAAGAGAATGGGAATCCCGTTAGTGGAGCGGAAACGGGATTTTCATAAACTTGTTGCCTTCTTGGATCCTGCATCCGTAGATTCAGAGGTTGTTGAAAAGCTCGATCTGATTGTCAAGGTGGCCGAGATGGCAACGATTCCGAGGGCGATTGCCTAGGGAATAGGGGCATACTCTACGCCTAACCCCCGAGAAAATCGCCATCGTCGAAGGGGGGGGAGATGATTAGCAGGGATACATTATGCCAACCGTAATCATTGATAGCGCTGCCGTTGCAGCAGGGGTAGTGATTGGCGAGCGAGAGTTTGTTGTCTGCCTGTGCGATGGGCGTCGCCTGGCGGTTCCATACCGTTGCTTTCCCCGGCTGGCGCGGGCGAGCAGCAGGCAGCGAGCACATTTTTAGGTTTATGCAGGCGGACGGATGCTGCACTGGCCTGAAATCGATGAAGACATCGAGGTGGCGCATATCCTTGAAGGGCGCATGCCGGTTAAGG
>JAIFLS010000119.1 GCA_020048935.1 bacterium
CGCGCCCCGCTGTGCTTCGGCTTCTGCGTGAAGACCGGCCCCGGACACTTCCTGTTCAAGGCGCCGCCGCCCATCGAGGCGCCCCGCAGCGGCAACCGCCAGACCGATGTCAAAGCCGTGCTCGACCTGCTAACCCGCGAGCTGGAGTCCGCGATCCGTCAATACCCGGAACAGTACCTCTGGGCACATCGCCGCTGGCGCTGAGGACCAGGCTATTTCTCCTCGACCACGGCAGCACCGTCCTCGACCAATTCCTCGACCACGGCACCGTCCTCGACCATCTCGGCAGCCTGCGCTGCCGCCTTCATGCTTTTCGCCATGGCCGACAGGGCCTTGATATCCGTGGCCGGGACCAACAGGGCGGAGTTGACCTCGCTGCCCGTTATCCAATCGGCAAAGACGATGCCCTCGCCAGCCGGCAATCCCGCCACCGTCGCGGGAATCGGGGTACCCGCCATTTCCGAGGCCATCCGCGCACCCGAGCGCACGGCATCCAGCAAACCGAAACGGCCAATCGCAACCGGAGCCGACCCCGGCGAAAGCAGCGCGCGGATACGGGCGGACTCAGACAAGTCCGCGCCATCAGCCATCAGGCGGTCCGATGCCTGCTCGACCATGGATGTCGATCCGAGACCGAACGTGACCCCCTTTGGCGTCGCCGCATAATCGTAACCGCTGCCGAAAACCTGCATCATCTTGTTGACGGCGGCAAAGGCATTCTCGTCCATGTCCTGGGCTCCGGCACCCATCTGCTTGCGCAGCGCGGCTTCATCCAGCGAGAAACTCCAGCGATAGACCGGAAAATCCTTGTACATCCTCTTGCCGGCTTCGCCGATGCGAACCCCGGACTGAAGCGTCATGGTCTTCATGACAGGCAGGTTGGACAGGGCCACCATTTTTTCCAGATACGAGATGGCAGGCACGATCCCCATTGCACCCTGCATCTGGAAGGACTTGCCATCCGGCGTCATCCCGCCCGCCATCGCCATCGCCGTACCCAGCGACTCGATCGACTCGCGCATCGCGGCCGACAGCTCATCCATGTCAATCCCCGCCGCCTGCGGCGAGGCCTTGATCATCTTGATGTACAGCGAAACAACCTGCTGCCTTAACTGATCCGGCAGCGTGTACGACCCTGATGCCATGGCAAACAGAGTCCCGCCCTGCACGAATGAGAGATACGCGGGATCGACCGGCTGCATCGTCGCCAGGATGCCGGCGACGGTCGAGCCTCCGACCGGGACCAACTGCGAACGCATCAATAATCCTTCCGGCTGCACGGCGATGCCGATGTTCAGCGTGTTGATCTGCGCCAGCGTACGGATGTAGAGACCGAAGACCAGCTCCATCATATCCTGCGCCTGCGCGGCATCCGGCCCGCCAGCCGCCATCGCACTGACGCATTGCGCCTTCATGGCATTGAGCATCGGGGCCACGGCGGCGGGGGCCACGGCGACCCGGATCACGCCCGGAATCGCGGGCATCGGCGGCAATGCCGGCACAGCCCCGCCCGTGCAGGCATCCAGTTCTTCTGCCGTCTTGGCCACCAGCAGGCGCGCCCCGCGCACCTGGGCCACGCCGCCCTGGAATGTATAGCGACCCTCGACCGCAGGCGCCAGCGGCACGCCACTGGCCGCCGTCAGTGACTTCAGGAACATCTCCGCCGTTGTCGCGGGCGTCAGTTCAACCAGGACCGCCGGGCGGCCACCGCCGATATCGAATACATGCAGCGAGACCGGCTCCGACATGCTGACCTGGCCGCCACCGGGCACCATCATCGTCATCATCATCGGGAACATGCCCAGCTCAGGCGCCTCGAAAACCTGGGAGGCCTGCTGGATCTGCATCTGTAGCGCGGACGGGCTTTCCAGATACACCGAACAGATCCGCTCCACCGCCTGAACCGGAAACACCGACAGTGCCAGCGCCGAAATTAATCCAAAACCCGACCGACCAATACGAATCATCATCACATTCCTCCTGTTAATGCCCTATTCACACTTACATGCCCCTCCCGGCAAGCACAAACACTCACATACACTCACCCCAAAAGTCAAGCGGCCAAAACAATCTTGACAAGGTTACCTTCTTCCCGTAACTTTCCCCGCCATACGACCGACGGGAGCAACGTTAACAACGCGCCCGGGTCGCGAAGGGATGGTGATTTAAGCAGTGATTCAAATCAAATTGAAGAAGGGGGAAGCCGTCGAACGCGCCCTTCGTCGTCTGAAGAAGATCATGGACAAGGAGGGCATGATGAAGCAGTTGCGTGCCACCCGCTACTATGAGAAGCCCAGCGAGAAAAAACGGCGGAAGTCTGCACGCGCACGGTCGCGCATGATGTCCGGACGTTGAGTTAGATAAGCATTAACCGCAGGCTTCCCGAATCAGATCGGGAAGCCTGCGTTTTTTTACACCCGGCAGGTTCGATTCCCATGATTGTTCTCATTACCGGTATTGGTGGCTTCGTCGGGCACTTCCTGACGCGCGAGTTGCTTGCTGCCGGCCACCAGGTGGCCGGATACGATCTCACGGCGGGCAACACCCCGAAGGGCGTCAAGCAGATGGTGATCGGCAGCATCACGGACGGTGCCGCCGTCATCGGTGCGGTGGCGGCCATCGCTCCCGATGCCTGCATCCATCTGGCCGGCATCGCTTCCCCCCCGGCCGGACGCCTGCATCCCGAGATGATGCTCAGTACCAATATCCTCGGGACCGCCCATATCCTGGAGGCGCTGCGCGAGAAAGCCCCCGGTGCCCGTTTCCTGCTCGCCTCGACCGCCTATGTCTATGGCACCCCGCCTGCGGACACGCCGGTGGGCGAAAGCGCACCGCTGCGCCCCAACGGCATCTACGCCGTTTCCAAGGCGGCGGCCGACCTGATGACGCTGGCCTATGCACAGGATTACAGCATGCACGCCATGACCGCGCGCGCCGCCAACCACACCGGCCCCGGACAGAACACGGATTTTGTCGTGCCCGCATTCGCCAGGCAGATCGCGTCCCTCGCCGCTGGCGAGGAACATACGATCCGCGTCGGCAACCTGGACAGCGAGCGCTCCTTCATGGATGTCCGCGATGTGGTGCGCGCCTATCGACTGCTGATCGAATCCGGCAAGGCGGGCAAGGCCTACAACGTGGCCGCACCCGACCGCGTCCGGGTGGGCTGGATCCTGGAGACGCTCGCCGGGATCGCCGGCGTGACCCCGCGTATCGAGGTGGATCCCGCCAAATTCCGTCCCACCGACCGGACCCCTGTGCTGGATACGGCCTTGATCAACCGGGATACCGGCTGGCGGCAGCAGTTCGCCTTGAGCGAGACGCTGCGGGAGGTCCTGCATGCCGCCCGGACGTAGCCGCCGCCGCCTCTGGTTGCCGCTACTGCAGGTTGCACTGGCCGGCGGGTTGATCGCCGTTGTGTTCCTGAAGATGGAGAACCGCGCGGATGTGCTCGAGGCCCTGCGCGCAATCGCCCACCGCTGGCCGTTAGGTGCCGCCGCCACGCTATGCTTTTTCGGTTGTCTCACGGTTATCTCTCTGCGCTGGCAGCGCATCCTCGCCGCCACAGGCATGCGCCTTTCATTCGCCAGTGCGTTGCGCCTGTCGTTTACCGGCCAGTTCTTCAACGCCTTCCTCTTCGGTGCCCTGGGCGGCGATGCCGTGAAGGCGTTCAGTGTGGCAAGGCACTTCCCCCGCAGCCAGACGGCAGCGGCGGCAAGCGTCTATATCGACCGCATGATCGGTATGCTGGCGCTTTTCGTCCTCGCGCTGGCGGCCCTGCTCGCCCGGCTGGATTTCTTCCTGCGCTATCGCGAGACGCGGGTGGTGGCCTATGCGCTGGCGGCGTGCGTGGCCCTGCTCGTCCTGGTCCTCGTGATGGTTTTCCGGCGCAACCTGTTTGAAAAGTCTGCCTGGTTCCGCGACCTGGAAACCACCACACGCCTGGGAGGTATGCTCAGCCAGCTCTATCGCGCATTCCACACCTGCATGACCCATCGCGGGCTGCTGGCGGAAACCCTGCTTCTCTCGATGGTCAACCACTTATTCCTGATCCTCGCCGCCTTCCTGCTCGGGGCCGGCCTGCAGATCCGCACCATCCCCGAGTCGGCCCCGCCACGACCACCCGCCATCCAGGCCGTAACGGAGTTCGGGACCTACCTGACCCTGTTCCCAGTCATCAATGGAATATCCTCCCTGCCGCTTACCCCAGGCGGGCTGGGGACCCGCGACGCGGCCGCGCAGATGCTCATGGGGGTTCCCGAGTTCAACGTGCCGCGCTCACGTGCTGTCACCCTCTCGCTGCTGCTCTATGCCATCACCTTTTTCTGGAGCCTGGTCGGCGGCATCGTCTGCGCCACTGGAGGACGGCAACCTGCGGAAGGCCATGCTGAAGACCGGCAAGGAACCTGAATCCAGCGGTCCCCGAACGTAATCTGGCGACGCGGTTCCGCGCGAGACCACGATTTCTGCTCTTTTCAGCTCTTTTCAGCTTGCTTTCGATCCAGCGACGGTATAATCTCCCTGTCTTTCAGTTTTAGCAAGGGATTAGCACCATGAAAAAAGACATTCATCCGAAATACGACATGACCACGATCACCTGCGCCTGCGGCAACGTCAAGGAAGTGTGTTCAACCGCCAAGGACATGCATGTGAACGTATGCTCGAGCTGTCATCCGTTCTATACGGGTACATCGGCACTGCTGGACACCGAAGGTCGCGTCGAGCAGTTCAATCGCCGCTACGGCCGCAAGACAGCCTAGCGTTGCAGGGACAGGGTCAGGGCGGCAACAGGCCGTATCCTGGCCCTTTTTGTGCCCGCGAATGACGATGCAGGGAATACCATGATCGAGCCCGCCTTAATCGACAGAGTCCTTTTCCGGGTACCGCAGATTGAAGCGATGCTTTCCGATCCGGCCACGGCAGCCGACCAGAACCGGTTCCGCAAGCTGATCAAGGAGCATTCGCACCTGAAGCGTGTCGCCGCCAAGGCGGAACACTACCGCACGCTGCTACGGCGCATCGAGGAGAACACCGCGATGCTCGCCGAGAGCGATGACCCGGAACTGGCGGAACTGGCGCAGGCGGAACTGGACGAAAGCGAGGCTGCATTGCCGGAGGCCGAGAAGGCCCTGCACATGAACCTGCTCCCGCCGGACCCGGACGACGCCCGCAACGCGATCATGGAAATCCGCGCCGGTACCGGCGGGGATGAAGCGGCCATCTTTGCCGGCGACCTCTACCGGATGTACACGCGCTATGCCGAGGGGCAGGGCTGGAAGACCGACATCGTGGAGGCGAATCCCAGCGATCTGGGCGGCTTCAAGGAAATCATTTTCACGGTCACGGGCGACGGTGTCTACGGGATCATGCGCTACGAATGCGGCACGCACCGTGTGCAGCGGGTACCGCAGACCGAGACGCAAGGCCGTATCCACACGTCGGCCGCCACAGTCGCGGTGTTCCCCGAAGTCGAGGAGGAAGACGACTTCGACATACCGCCCGAGGATATCCGCGTCGACATATTCCGTTCCTCCGGTCCCGGCGGCCAGAGCGTCAATACGACCGACTCCGCCGTGCGGCTGACGCATATCCCGACCGGCGTGATCGTCCAGTGCCAGGATGAGAAATCGCAACACCGCAACCGCGAGAAGGCGCTGATGGTGCTGAAGGCGCGGCTGCTGGATCACAAGCTGCGCGAGGAAGCCGAAAAACAAGGGGCGGCACGACGCCTGCAGATCGGCAGCGGCGACCGCAGCGAGCGCATCCGAACCTACAATTTTCCCCAGAACCGCCTGACCGACCACCGGATCAACCTGACGATCTACAGCCTCGACCGCATTGTCGAGGGACTTCTGGACGATGTTGTCGGCCCGCTGCGCGAGCACGCGGTGGAAGCGCGCATGAAAGCCGAACTGGGCGGCTGATCAGTCGCAAAGTGGCGGGAGAATCCTGCTCCCGTATGTTACCGGACGAGTTGGAAGCTCCCACCGCTATCAATGCTGCTGCCAGGCCGGTTTGTTGTCGTACACCCAGCGGTAGTAATCAGCCTTGGACAGCCTTGCCGCGGAGGCGTCGTCAAGGATCACATGTGCGCGCGGATGGAATTGCAGGACCGATGCCGGCATCATGGCACAGACCGGCCCTTCGACCGACCGGGCGACCGCGTCGGCCTTGTTCGCACCGAACGCCAGCATGACCACCTGCCGGCTCTCCATGATCGTGCCGATTCCCATGGTGATGACATGATGGGGCTGCCCGGACGGATCCGCGAAATGCCGGGCATTGTCCGAAAGCGTCTGCTGCGTGAGTGTCTTGATGCGGGTACGTGACGCCAGCGAGGAACTCGGCTCGTTGAACCCCACGTGTCCGTCGGTCCCGATCCCCAGCACCTGCAGGTCGATGCCGCCAGCCGCGCGGATCGACTGCTCATAGTCCGCGCAGAACGCCGGCACATCCGCCGTCATGCCGTCGGGAACATGGATACGGTCAGTAGCCATGTTGATGTGATTGAAAAGGTTCTCGAACATGAACCGGTGGTAGGATTGCGGATGATCCGTCGCCAGCCCGATATACTCATCGAGGTTGAATGAGGTGACCCCGCTGAAATCGAGTCCTTCCTCCCTGTGCATCCGCACAAGCTCGCGATAGAGCCCCAGCGGGGTGCTGCCGGTGGCCAGCCCCAGGACCGCGTCCGGCTTGCGCCGGATCAGGCCGGCAATCATGCGGGCGGCGACCTTGTCGCCTTCCTTCGAATCGGATTGAATAATGATTTCCATTTTTCCCTCGTTTCACATCACTGCCGCCCATCGGCCTTGCGCCGAAGGCGTGTAAAGTTGAGGAGGGCTCATCCTCCACCTCAACTCAACTTACTTCACCACCGGGGCAGGCCCGGTTGGATCGCCCGTACGCTCACATTAACAGAACCGTTTCAATCGGCAAGCGACATCCTCCTTGAATTGCGCAATCAACCCCGTGATAAATGCCTCGATGTCCGGCGCATCATCCTGCACCAGTGGCGTCAGATCAAGCGCATACCAGGCCTGTTCCATCGCATCCGTGGCGTGCGAGTCAAGGAACACGGCATTGGCGCGGCGCCGCCCCATCACCGCGAGGTCATAGCGTTTGCCGCCGGCAATCTGGGAATCGAAAACCCCGTTCAGGGCGAACGCCAGGTTCTCGCGGCCGCCGACATCCATAACGACTTTCTCCGCATCCGGCAGCCAGTCCAGATCGCGCCACACCTCGCAACCCAGCACGCGGGAGGGCCGCTCGGCAGCCGGAAGGCTACGGATCGCTCGCAGCAGCGCGGCCATGACGGCGACGTGCGTATCGTGCTTGTCCGCGGGATTGTGCGTATAAACAATCCCAGGACGCGTTGCCGCCAGGATCGCCCGCAGATCAGCCTCGACCGCTGCCGCCGGGGGCATCTTCACCACCGAGCTCGGATAATCAAGCTGCGCCATGAAGCTGTACTGCCCGATCACAGCGGCCGTATCCTGCTCGCGCCGCCGGACCTGGCGCATCTGCTCATCCGTGAAGGTGGAATAAGCTCCATCGCGGGCACTGCCGCCGCCGTCGGTCACCGTGACTCCGCCGAACCAGCGTTCCTGCCGCTGGAAGCAGGCCAGGATTCCATGCAGGGCCATGAACTCCAGATCGTCCTGGTGAGCCCCCACCCCGAGATGCGTGGTGCGCGACAAGGCTGACTCCAACGGTTGCCCGTCCGGCACGAAGATCCCCGCCGTCTGCTGGTTCAGGTTCATGGTTCTACGCTCCTTCTTTCCCTCTGTAGCCCACTCGCGCCGCGAGTGCGGCTTCCGCGTTGTAAGCGAACGGTCAGTCACCGCATGCACGGTCATTTACCTAGCGCACGCACATCCCCGCAGCCACAGTCGCGGCGCGACTGGGCTACCACTCTCCACCGTCCACGCCCCACCGTCATCAGTCTTCTCCAATCGCCGGCAAGCTTGCCGCGGCGACTGCCTGACCGTGCCGTTTCATCTTTTCATCGGGCATCGTGATCGAGAACCGTTCCGCCAGCGACGGGAACTCCGCCTCGAGCACCCGGTCCGCGTTGCGAATGATCAAATCGCCGGCCTCGCCGGAGGTCACGCGTCCGAGAATCAGCACATGCCGCAATTCGTAGAACTCGGCGTAATGAGCCAGCGCATACCCGAAACAGGTCCCGATCGTCTCGAACACCTGCCGTGCCGCCACGTCACCGTTCGCCAGCCGCGCCTGCACCTTTTCCAGTCGCTCCGCCAACGGCATCGCCGACGGGAACTCTATTCCGGCTACCGCCGCCAGCCGCGCCACACCCTGCTGCGAGAAGAACTGCACGCCGCAGCCGCCGTCGCCGGACCACTCATCGACCGGCGCCCCGGCACGATAATCAACCGGCGCGAACGCCAGCTCGTTGAGCCAACTGGTGATGCGCCCCTGCATATCGCAATAGCCAGCGGCCAGGCTCGTTCCCATGGAGATGCCCAGCAGCGCCCCGTCGCGCAGCGACATCGCCCCAGCCAGCGCCGTCACCTCGCCATCGTTGACCACATCGAACGGCACGTTGCCCCATTCCGCCCGCAGCTCGTGGAAAAGCCGTCGCACCGAGCGCTCGAAATCCGCAGGCGACACCCCGCGGAACAGCGACGCCACCCGCACCTCGTTGTTGACATACACCCCAGCCGCACTGCCACCGATGGCATCCACGCGCGGCAGATGCGCGGCCGCCCGCTTCAGGCTGTCCTGGATGCCCTCGCGATGATAACGGGGATCCGCCTCGAAATAGGGATTCCAAGGGATCTCCTCGGAAAACATCACCTTGCCGTCAATCAACGCCGCGCACTTACGATCACTGCCACCCAGATCGAAACCGATACGGCAGCCATCCAGATGCCCGCCCAGCTCGACGGCAGGGGCCTGTTCAGGCGGTAGATCCTCACGATTGGCGTATTCGATCGACAGCGGTTCCGGAAAGATCTTTCCACCGAAGATGTCGGCATCGAACCCGCGAGCCCCATCCGGGCGATAGACGGAGGCGAGCCAGTCGGCAATCGCCCGGTTGCTGACCAGAATGAGTGAGGCCCCCTTCTGCCAGAGCAGGAATTTGAGCAATCGCTCGGTGTAGACACGGGTAATGCCTTGGAACGGATCACGAGGCGGCAGCACGGTCGTCTGGTGGCGGTAGCAGACACCGTCCGGACGCACCAACGCCATGTCCAGCGGTTCCGGATCAGGCGTTTGCGCCACCCGTTGACGGTAGGCCCGGTTCCAAAGCGCCGCCGGTACAAATCCCGGATCCAACACCGGCTTTATCGCCACATCCACCTGCATCGCTTACTCCTGCCTGGCCGTTGCTTGGGTGACTGAGTTAAAAGACTTCAAAAAGCAACCAAATCTTGCGGTATAGACAACCCAGAATACGTCTCCGACCATACGCATTATTGATTGCAAAAACAATCAGAAATCCAGTTTCCCGAAAAAAGGTTACCAGAACCTTCAACCCCAGGAATCAGCAACTTCTCGCTCGTCCTGCTGCCGCCGTTTACAGCGATTCCCCTAGCCCGCCCACCTACAACACAATCCACCCCCGCCCCCCATTTTCGCACGGTCGCTCAACCCCGCAATGCTCGCAGCTTTCGCCTTTGTTATTAGCTACACGTATCGTTAGAGCGGCTCGCCGTTGACCGTTTCCAAGGTCGGGATTTGCCGCAGGATCTGGCGGACAGCGCCGCGGTTGTCGTCCACGGTTATGGAACGCAATGGCAGGCGTATCAACGGTGTCCAATCGCTGATTTCGGTGCCCCTTACTTCCAGATACTCAATCCGGGAACCGATCAACGAAGACAAATCGCGAATGTCCGTGTTGTTGATCTGCAGCCGGACGAGGGGCAAATTGGCCAGCGCGGAAATGTCACGGATCCTTGTGCGTGAAAGATCCAGCACGTGGATGGGCATATTGGCAAGGACGGAAACATCCACGACGCGACTGCCACTGACATTGAGCTCTGTGAGGTTCATTCCGGCAATGGGGGACAGGTCGCTTACCGTGCAGTTGGCTATCGAGAGCTTGACGAGCGGGAGCCCCTTCAGGGCGCTGATGTTGGTGACTTTCGTATTGGACATCGAAAGGTTTTCCAGGGGCATGTCGCGGAGCATGGAAACGTCCTTGAATTGTGTATTGTCGAGTCGCAGGGAGCGCAAGGGGAGGTTTCGCAGGGTCGAGAAGTCAAAAATGCGCGTCCCGCCCAAGTCCAGTCGTTCCAGCGGCATGGCGGCGAGAGCACCCAGATTCAGGATTTGCGTGGCGCTGATATCGAGCTGCCGCAAGGGCAGGCGGGCCAGTGCGTTGATATCGGTAATGGTCGAGGCACTGATATCCAGGGAGCGAAGAGGCAGCGCGGCTAGGGGCGTCAAGTCGCGGACATTGGTGTCGCGAAGCTCCAGCGTTTCGAGGAAGGGGAGTTCGCGCAGGGCTTTGATGTCGGCAACGGGGCAACTGCGGATGGATAGCTGGCGCAGGGCGAGCCCCTTGAGCGGCGCGAGATCTTGCACGCGGGTCCGCCCTAGAAACAGCGATTCCAGGCCGGCCGCGCCCTTCAGGGGGGAGAGGTCCGCGAGCTTGCACTTCGGCCCATCCGTCCCCCGATCATACTGGCTCATGGCACTACAGGTAAGGGTGCGCGTATCCACCGCGGCCAAGGGGCTGATATCCTCGAGTCCTTCGGAAATGATCGAGATGCCTTGGACAAGCCCCTCCTCATCGGCAAGAATCTCGATCTGGCTGATACCGAGCTGTGGATTGCGTTGCAACAGACGGTCCTGAATGAGGCGGGGGTCGGCAGGGTTTGCATTCACCACCGGACGGGGGGGCATCTCCGGCATAGGCTGCACGGGTGCCGGAGCCTTGTGTTGGGCCTCCTGCTCCAAGGAAGCCGCTTCCGCCACTTCGGCGGCGTTCGAGACTTCCGCCTGGTCAACCACAGCCACCAGACGTGCGACCAGCAGCGGAGAGGTCTTGCTGAAGAAGCGCCGCGCGTGCTCGTAAGCCTTGGCCTCCAAGGCCATGAGCCCTTTCTTCAAGGCCACTTGCGGATCATCATCCGCTCCCAAGCGGGCGAGAATCTCCTTGTTGGCGAGATCCTTGAATTCAAACGAGATTTCAACTGTCACCAGCCTTGAGCCGACTCCCGTGGCTTGCGCGCCGAATACTGCCCCATCCCGGACGCGACGAATCGTCAGTCGCTTGCTACCGCTATTCAAACTGACATCGATTTCCTTGCCGATGGAAGGGGAGAAAGAGTCCATGACGCGGCGATTGAGTTGTGCGGCGCCATTGAGAAGCTGCACCAAGGCCTGGATCTCCTCCTTCTTCGGGTTCAACCGCGTGTCGTCTTCTGCCATTGTGGCAGTTGCGACAGTCTCGGCGATCCCCTTGGACGTCAGCGTCTTGACAATTTCATCGAGCAGCGCCTCGTAGTACTCCTGCGCCTGCCGGGCCTGCTGCTGAAGCCGTTCCTGGACCTGCCTTTGGCGCTGGCGCAGATCGGCGGCGATCTGCTGCCGCTCTGCCGCCGTCTCCCGCGCCAACTCGCCTGCATAGGTTTCATAATGCTGCGCGGCCTGCTCGAATTGTTCAGCTTCGATCAAGGGTGCCGCCACGTCCCGGAGTTGGTTGAGCAACTCGACGCAGCGGGTGCGCCGCAAGGTTTCAAATAGTGCGATTTGCTCTTGCGCCTGGCGGGCGGCCTGGCTCTTCGGGGCGATCTCCACCACCCGGCGGAACAGATCAATGTTCTGATCGAAATCCAGAGGCATGCGCCGGGCCTGTTGCTCAGCCCTGGCGAAGGCCTCCTTGGCCACCACATCCTCGGCTGGCGGGGCGGCTGGTTTCACGGCTTCGGCACGGGGTTGGCTGCTGGGTTGCTGCAACGGTTTGGCGGGCGAATGGCTATGGGATGAGAGCTGGAAGGCAAGAAACGCTGCAATGGCCAGCCCTCCAGCCCCCAGAGCCAGCCATAGACCGAGAGGCAGGCCAGGGCGTTGCGCGGGGTGAGAGGAAGTCGGAAGTGGCGCAATCGGCTCGGATAACGCCTCGCGGGCGACCGTGCTCGCCCCTGGCGGCGGCAGCGGCGGCAGGATCGGACGCCCGCGACGCACCAGCGCCAGATCGGCGCGGACAGCGCTCCAGTCCGCCTGGCGATGGCTCTTGTCCTTCGAGAGCATCTTCTCGATCAGCCTGCTCATGTGGCGCGTGACCTTCGGGTTCAGCGTCGCCGGATCTGCCACGGTCCCGCTCAATTGCAGCTCCAGAACCCGGTCTTCGGTTTCCCCTTCGAAGAGCAGTTTCCCCGTCACGAGATGGTAGAGCATGGCACCTAGCGAGTAGATGTCGGCGCGGCAATCCAGGTCGGGAGCATCCATGGCCTGTTCCGGCGAGACATAGGCTGGCGTGCCCATGATCTCCCCGGACGACTCACCGCATTCTTTCCCGCGGAAGGACCGGGAGAGCCCCAGATCGGCTAGTTTAAGGGTGCCATCTGCATCAATCATCACATTATCAGGCTTGATGTCGCAGTGGATCATGCCTGCCGACCGCCAGGCATAATCGAGGGCGTCAGCCAGTGCCTCGGCAACCTGTAGCGCGTTCGCCTCCGTGAGCACCCCTTTGCGCCGGACCCACGCGCCGACGGTTTCGCCAGACACGTACTCCATGATGAAGTAGTAAACGCCGTCGAGGACGTTGGCGTCATAGACTTGTATGATACCCGGGTGTTTGAGCTTCGCGGCTTGCTGCGCCTCCGCCTGGAAACGCTGCACGTCCGACGCATCATTCGTCATGCGCGAAGAAAGCACTTTGATGGCGACAACCCGATCCAGAGAGATCTGGTGTGCCTTCCAAACTGTTGCCATCCCGCCTTCACCGAGTTTCTCGAGGAACTCAAATCCTGGAATGTTCAATGGCGGCATGTTAATCAACCCTCAAGTTCCAACTCAAAAAAACATCGAAGCGGGGCACTCGAAATTCGAACATCTCAGGAAACGTCCTCCCGTCATGCAATGCTTGAAAACAAGGAAGCTACAGCAATTGATTGCTTTCGTCAATCACGCGGTCATCAAGCGGTTATGATTTCAGATCGCGCGATTCTTCCAGTGGCCGCGCTGGAAGCAGATAGAGACAAGCAGTCCGTGGATGGTGACGGCGATCGCGATAGCCCACCAGATGCCATGGGTGGAAGGCTCGATCACGCGGCTGAGGACGATCGCCAGCGGCACCTGGATACCCCAGAGGGCGACAAGGGTCAGGATCATGGGCGTGAGGGTATCTCCAGCCCCCTGCAGGGCGCGCCCAAGCACAATCGAGGGGGCCACGAACACGTAGAATCCGCAGGTGATCCGCAGGAAGTCGGTCCCGATGGTGATGACATTCGGATCGACCGTGAAAATACCCATCAGCGCGGGCGCGAAGAGCGCCAACGCCCCGCCGAAGAGTACCATTAGCGCAACATCCATCCACGCGGCGATCCACGCGCCGCGCGCCGCGCGGTCGGGGCGTCCCGCTCCGAGGTTCTGGCCCACCAGGGTGGCCGCCGCGTTCCCGAGCGCGAAGGCGGGCATGAGAATCAGCTGCTGCAGGCGGTTGCCGGCACCGAAGGCGGCAATCGCATCGGTCCCTGCCGTGGCGGCGATCCGCATCAGCACCAGCACCATCAGGCTGCGTGCCAGCATCTGGCCGGTACCCGGTAGACCGATCCGCAGGATGCTCAGGGCGATGGCTGGCCGCGGCAGCATGTGCCGCGGATGCAGCCGGATACCGCCGATCCCGCGGCGCAGCAGCACCAGTGCACCGCCGGCAGCCAGGGCCTGGGACATCACCGTGGCGAGGGCCGCCCCCCGGACACCCAGGGCAGGTGCCCCGCAGAGGCCGAAGATCAGGATCGGGTCAAGCACCAGGTTGATCACATTGGCGGCGATCATCAGGACCATCGGGATTACCGTGTTACCCGCGGCCTGGAAGATCGAATGCCCGCCGACGAAGAGGACAAAGACGGTAAAGCTGCCAAGGAAAAGGATCCCGAGATACTCCGCGGCCAGGGCGGCAACCTCAGGCGTGGCACCGAGCAGGAGTGGGAACTTACCGGCAAAAAGCCAGCCGGCAAAGCCCGCGATCAGCCCCAGTCCCATGGCCACGCTCAGCGACTGGCCTGCCGCGTAGGAGGTACCGACCGTATCACCCTCGCCGATGCGGCGCGACACGATCGCCACCGTGCCGACCGCCATCCCCATGACCAGCGGGAAGAGCATCATAAGGACCGTACCACCAATCGCCAGTGCCGCCACCGCATCCGCCCCTAGCCGCCCGATCCAGTACAGGTCGATCAGGCTCTGTGCATTCTGCAGCAGCGAGCTGACCAGCATCGGGATCGCCAGCCGCAGGATGCCGCGCGGGAGGCTCCCTTCTGTCATGTGATTATGTTTTCCGTTCGCCATTTCCACAGACCATAGCAGAATCAACCCTGCTGGCGAACCCGAAATTGAGCGGGGTTCGCCATAATCGTCTCATAAAACCTTGTACCTGAAAAGCCTTGTAGCCGGGGTCGGTGACCCCGGCGCCCATGAGAAGGCGCATGGCGAAGCCTCTCTCCCGTTTGCTAATCCATGCACGACCGGGGTCACCGACCCCAGCTACAAGCTTGCTTGTCGGTGCCTATTTTCCAGCCCCAATGAAAAAGACTTCTCACGCGGGCTGAAATGCGGCATACTGCCCCGACCATGTCAAAAGAGCAGGATTCATTTAGTTTCTGGTATGCCGTCAATAACACGGATGTCAAGGTGATGCCCTCGCGCCACCTGGAGACCTTCGGCAATACGATTGTGAACTACCATCTGATCAGCGAACTGATGGATGATACCGGCAAGATCCGCATCCGCGAGGGCAAGCTCGAGGCCGGCCGCCCGCAGATCATCACCCCCGATGCCTTCGCCCAGACCGACATGGAGGGGTTCGGCAACGAGGCTCGCCAGTATGTCGAATGGTTGCGCCAGCACGAGCAGGACATCCGCGTCCTGCAGTACGGCTACCGCCTCAAGCAGGAGTCCTACCGCGAGAATCTCGTCACCGACGCGCTGGAACCCGTTGTCGAACGGGTTAAAAATGCTGTTGCCGCCGCCAATGACCCGATGAGCGCGGTGGTCGTCGGCGTGGATGACCCCTGGGATGTCTGCCTGGTGCGGCTGTTCTGGGAAGTGATCCAGTCTTCCGCGCTGTTCAACATCCGCGAGATGCAGAACCGCAAGCTCTTCGAGCAGGAGCGCGGCGTCCCGCGCGGCGTGCGCAACGACATCGACGCCGCCTTCAAGGCTGCCAACCGCGACCCCTCGCTGATCAAGGCGCTCGGGGCGCGGCTCAACACCATGGGGCTTTTCCACGAATACGAGGACCGTTTCTTCGCCCTCGTCAAGGCACACGCCAAGGATTGAACCCTTCCTTCCCCCCCCTCAGGAGTCAGCATCATGGCAACACGCATACTAGCGGTCGCGAACCAGAAAGGCGGTGTCGGCAAGACCACGACCGTCATCAACCTGGCCGCCTGCCTCGGCGAGCTGGGAAAACGGGTCCTGGTGATCGACCTTGACCCGCAGGCCAACTCCACCAGCGGGCTCGGCCTGCCCCGCCAGACCGGCACCAGCCTCTACCGCGTGCTGCTGCGCGAGCGCTCCGTCCACGGGCTCGTCCAGAAGACCGTCGCCGAGAACGTCGACATCATACCCTCGGAACTGGACCTGGCAGGTGCCGAGATCGATGTCGCCCGCATGGACGGCTACCTGCACGGGCTGAACATGGCCATCGCGCCGCTCGTGCGCGGCGGCGGCTACGATTTCATCATCATCGACTGCCCGCCCTCGCTCGGGGTGCTGACCATGAACGCCCTGACGGCGGCCAACAGCCTGCTGCTGCCGATCCAGTGCGAATACTACGCGCTGGAGGGATTGAGCGTGATCGCCCATATCATCAAGCAGCTCCGCGAGGGCCGCGCGAACCCGACGATCGACATCCAGGGGATCGTGATGACGATGTACGATGCACGAACACGCCTCTCGCCCGATGTCGTGGCTGAGGTCAAGAGCCATTTCGGCGAAAAGGTCTACAAGACGGTCATCCCGCGCAACATCCGTCTCAGCGAGGCCCCCAGCTTCGGACGCCCGGTCAGCCAGTACGACCCGCACTGCACCGGCGCGATCGCCTACCGCGAACTGGCCAAAGAGGTCATCGCCCGCGAGCTGGCGGAACACCCGGCGGCGGGGGCTATTCCGTAAACGAGGGGCTTACAACGCTGCGGACGGGGTGGGTATCGCAGAGCAAGAGGTCTTCCCTATGGCTTCTGGCAGTGCGGACAGAGGTGGGTGCTGCGCTGGGCGACCACTATCCGTTCGAGGGTTTCCTTACAGCGGGGGCAGGCTTCGCCGTGGCGACGGAAGACGTTCAGCGCGTCCTGGTTGCGACCGCGCCGCCCGGCCACGCTGTAGAAATTCGTCATGCCGCTGCCGAGAGTCGTGCCCATCCCGTCCACGCCGCGCTGCAGCACCCGGCGTATGGCCGTGTGCAGCCGCCGGCACTCGGCCGCCGTGAGCGAGCCCGACAGGCGGCAGGGATGCAGCCGAGCCTCCCAGAGCGCCTCGTCGACATAGATATTGCCCAGCCCGGCCAATACGTGCTGGTCCAGCAGCAAGGGTTTAAGCATGCGATTATGCGCCTGCAGGGCCAATCGCAGGACGGCCACCGTAAAATCATCCGATAGCGGTTCCGGTCCCAGCCGCCCAAGCACCGCGTCAGGATCACCCGTCAGCGTCCAACGCCCGAACTTGCGGGTGTCGCGGAAGCGGATCTCGCGGCCATCGTCGAGGATCAGGGAGGCGCGCTCAGCAGCCTCGCGCGGCTCGGCGGCGGATTTGACACTCAGGCTGCCGGTCATGCGCAGGTGAATCAGCAACCAGCAGGACGGTTCCAGCCGCATCACGATATACTTGGCACGCCGCTCGATCGCCTCGATCCGATGGTCGCGTACACCAGCAGCAAAGGCATCCACCGCGAGCCCGGACAACGTCCGCTCCCAGGACACGCGCACACCGCGGATGCGGTGCCCGCACACGTCTGCTTCAAGCAATCCCCTGACCACGGTTTCCACTTCCGGCAGTTCCGGCATTTCCCCCTCCATTAAATCAGACTGCAGGCACGCCTTAAACCTTCCCGCTTAAACAAAAACCCTTCTTAAACGCCCCGCTTCCAATCGATCCTCATTGTAGCCCACTCGCGCCGCGAGTGCGGCTTGCAGCGTTGTAAGCAAACGGTTGATTGCCGCAAGTACGGTGATTTGCGTAACCGAACACGCTTCCCGCTGCCTCAGTCGCGGCGCGACCGGGCTACATGAAACGCCAGTATCCACATTCTCCAGAAACGTCATCATCCTGTTTTTGCCAACCCAGTGGACGGGCGACTTGCCAATCGCGAGATCAGCTATCGTTCACGTCTGCTTATACGAAAACAGCGTGCCGCGGTTAAGCAGCATCTGTGGGTCGAACACGCGTTTGACGGCGCGCATCTGCTCGATGGCCGCCGGTCCGTACATGATCTCCAGCATCGCCGTCTTGAGCTTGCCGATGCCGTGCTCGGCCGAGACGGTCCCGCCCATCGCAACCACGCGGCGAGCCCATTCAAGATAAAGCGCCTTGCCGTGCTGGTATTCATCCGGCGTCCGCGGCAGGATGTTCACGTGCAAGTGGTTGTTGCCGATATGACCGAAGATCACATATTCCAGCCCCGCCGCGCGCAGATCGTCATGATACATCCGCATCACCGTGCACAGGCAGGCATCCGGTACCGCCAGATCGGTCCCCAGCTTGGTCAGCCGCCGATCCGCAGGTTCACCGCCTCGGGCACCGCATGGCGCACGCCCTTGAACGTCTCGATCTCGCGCCAACTGGTAGCCAGCCAGGTGTCATAGGCATTCCCGCCACCATCGGCCAGGGCCTCGCAGACGCCCGCCAGGGCCTGTTCCACCGCTGCTTCGGTGTCGCCGTGCAACTCGACATAGACCGCAGTATGCCAATGTGGCTTTATCTCCGGCAGGGCGGCAAATGCCGGATTGCCGGCCCGCTGTTCGCGTAGCAGATCCAGCGCCTCCGCACTGAAGAACTCGATCGCGGCCACATGCCCATGCCGGTCATCGCGCACCCGCTCCACCAGCGCCAGAGCCGCCGACTCGGATGGCAGGAAGGCCGTCATCCCCCAGGCGACGGCTGGCAGCGGGGTCAGTGCCAGCTCGAGTTCGGAAAAGACACCCAGCACGCCCTCGGAACCAATGAACAAATCGATCAGGTCCATATCATCGGCAGCGTAGATGCCAGCCGCGTTCTTGACTGCGGGCATATGGTAATCCGAGCCGCGTTCTTGACTGCGGGCATATGGTAATCCGGCAGCCGACCGCTGAACACGCGGCCGGCTTCCGGCTCCAGCGCAGCCTCGTTCGTACGCTCTGTGGCTTCGCAGCCGCAAACAACGGGCGGGGGGGATTCGCCTACCAGCCGCGCTCGCGGCGCGAGCGGGCTACCTGTAGCCCACTTGCGCCGCAAGTGGGCTTCCGTGCGCATGTTCTCGGAAGTTAGGCGGAATTCGCGCCCGTTTGCGTAATGCTGCCCGCGATGGAGCGCCAGCACCTCGCCTCCCGGCAGCACCACGCGCAGGGCGGACACATGCGGGCGCGCGGGGCCATAGCGGAAGGTGCGGGCACCGGAACCATTATTGGCCACCACACCGGCCAGGCAAGCCCCTGCCTCGGTCAGATCCGGCGGGAAGACGTGCGGGCGGCCCTGACGATAGCGCGCCAGCGCATCAAGCGACTCCACGTTCCATCCCGCCGTATCGAAGTCGCCGCCGTGAACAAGGGCCTCGTGCAGCGCCTTGAGCGTGAA
>JAIFLS010000167.1 GCA_020048935.1 bacterium
ATTTGGAGCCGACCCACGAACAGCAGGCCCGATGGCGGGACGCCTTTTCAAAACCGACGACCGGCGGACCGACTAGGCGTGGCTTCGACTATTACTTCGGTGTGGATGTGCCCAATTGGCCCCCGTACTGCTTTATTGAAAATGATCGGACCGTTGGTGTCCCCACGGAGTTCCTGCCCGAGCGGCTGATGGCCGATTATCTGGCCAGTTGTCGAGGCCCGTCCATGCCGTACTGGCATTTCGAGCAACTGCTCCCGACCTGGGCGAAGAAGACGGACGCCTACATCAAGGTGCGCGCCGCGGCGGAGACCCCTTTCTTTCTCTATCTGCCCATGACCTCGCCCCACACGCCGTTGTCGGTCAACAAACCCTGGATTGGCAGGAGCGGGCTAAACAATCTCTATGCCGATCTGGTGATGGAGACCGACGATGTCTTCGGGCGGGTTCTCGCTTCCTTGGAAAAGCACGGTGTGGCGGACAATACGCTGGTGATCTTTGCCAGCGACAATGGCTGTGCGCATTACGTGGGAGCATCGGAGCCTGGCCGGGGTCAGGGTGTAGAGGCCATGGAACCCCAGGGCCATTACCCGAGCGGCCCGTTCCGCGGCTACAAGTCCGACGCCTGGGATGGTGGTCACCGGATCCCCTGCATCGCCCGCTGGCCCGGTGTGATCGAGCCCGGCGGTACATGCCGTGAGCTGGTATGCCTGTCCGATCTGATGGCGACCTGTGCCGCGTTATTGGGCGACACGCTGCCTGGGAACGCAGGCGAGGATAGTGTCAGCATGCTGCCGCTCTTCAGCAATCCCACGGCGAAGATCCGCGACCATGTGGTGCACCATTCCATCTCTGGCAAATTCGCCATCCGCGATGGACGCTGGAAATTGGTGCTCTGCCCCGGCTCCGGCGGCTGGAGCAGCCCCATCGACCGCAATGCGGCGGCGGAAGGATTACCCCTGGTGCAACTCTACGACATGGATGCGGATCCCGGGGAAAGGCACAATTTGCACGCCGAACATCCGGAGAGGGTCAAGGCCATGGTGGCTCTGCTGAAGCAGCTCGTGGCCGATGGCCGCAGTACGCCGGGCGCGCGGCAGCAGAATGACGTGCCGGTCGATATTTGGAAACTTGAAACCATGCCATCCGTGGATCGGCGAGCGCTGGACGATTATTGAGAGGATTGCGACTGAATGGGCGACCCCGGGAATGTTCCAGGTAAGCCGACCACCCGGGACTCCCGGCGAAAATGAGTGTGGTAACGTTTGGGGTATGTGCACAACGAATGGGGAGCACACAACGAATGAAATGCGTTTGAAGCTATCGCCAATCGTCTTGGGGGCGAGCGTCCTCGCGAGCCTGCGGAGCAAAGGGTCGGAAAACGACTACGGCGACGACTACGGATGTCGGGGGAATCGAACGTCGGCCGTAGTCGTCGCCGTAGTCGTGATCCGAAATAGGCAGGCAATAGTTGTATTCATAATTGTGCAGGGAGCTGCTGCAATCTCGACGCGTTGCATCGTAAATTAAACGTGCATATCACCTCAAATCCCTGTAATATCAACCCATGAGTGGATTAGAAAAAATCAGGTTAAATCGCGCCAGCATTCTGTCGGTGGCAGCAAAACACGGTGCAGAACGGCTGCGGATTTTTGGGTCGGCTGTTCACAATGCAGATGGACCAGGAAGCGATATTGATTTCTTAGTTTCCATGGGCCCCGGCCGCGATCTCTTTGACCTTGTTGCATTCAAGCGCGATCTTGACGAGCTGCTGCAACAGCCTGCGGATGTAGTCACCGACGAGGAATTAAGCCCCCATATTCGCGGACGAATTCTAAGTGAGGCGGTCGCGGTTTGAAAAAAGACCCACAGGTTTTCATCGCCCACATTCTCGACGCGATCGCATGCATCCGCGAATACACGAAAGATGGTGAGCCTGCATTTTTTGCAGACCGTAAAACTCAGGATGCGGTTATCCGGAATTTTGAGATCATCGGAGAGGCTGTCAAACAGCTTCCGGCTGATTTAACCGCGCGTCATCCGTCCGTGCCATGGAAGGACATTGCCGGCATGCGCGATCAACTTATACATCATTATTTTGGCGTAAATCTGAAGCTCGTCTGGGGGGTTGTTGAAAATCGTCTGGATGAGCTCTACGAAGCTGTCGCCCATGAGTCCATCCTCCTGCTGTAGTCTGCCCGGCACCCCTCCACCGTCCATCTCCTCGGATACCCACTCTGCCCAACCACAAGGGGGGCGGGGCGTGGGCCGCCAGATAAATAGATAGTAAAGCTTGTGCAGGGGTTGAATGACTGCTGATGGGTAAGAAGCAAGCCCGCCGCCCGGGGTGCCGGGCGAATATTAACGGGTAACTTTTGAACTACGGAACACGCGTAACACACGGAAAACAGATGCGTCATCGATGGGTAGACAAAGATTTGATTTGCCACAAAAGGCACAAAATACACAAAAGAACTGTAGGTTTTATGATAGGTTTTGTGTTATTTTGTGCTTTTTGTGGCAATGCATTACGAGTTCAGCGTATTGATAGTTTCCGTGTATTCTGCGTGTTCCGTAGTTGAAAAATGATGTTGCACGGTTAAAGTTATAGGTAAGCCGGGGATTTTAAGTTTGTGCATGGGTGAAACATGAATTATGACGCTTCATTCTGGGATGACCGCTACGCGGTCGATCACTTCGTGTTCGGTACGGAACCGAATGTGTTCCTGGCGGAGCACAGCCATCTCCTGGCCGGCCCGGTTTTGTCGATTTCCGAAGGGGAGGGGCGCAATGCCGTCTTCCTGGCGTCGCGAGGCTTGGATGTGCTGGGGGTTGATCTTTCCGCCGTGGCCTTGGAAAAAGCCAGGAATCTGGCGCAGTCGCGTGGCGTGAAGATCAGAACGGAGTGTGCTGATCTTGCGACCTACGAACCGAATGCGGGGCGGTATGGTGCCGTGGTTTCTATTTTCGCGCATCTGCCGCTCGTTATTCGCGGCAGGCTGTATCCCTTGCTTGAACGTTCGCTTGTGCCGGGAGGCATCCTGCTGATGGAGTCGTATTCGGAGAAGCAACTCGCTCGGGATACGGGCGGCCCCAAGAATACGGAATGGCTTATGACGGTGGAAAAGATTCAGAGGGAATTCCCGGGCATGGATCCGATTCTCCTGCGTGAGGTCGAGCGGGAGGTGCGCGAGGGTACGGGGCATACGGGAATGGCGTCGGTTATTCAATTTATCGGACGGAAGAGGACTAGGGAAAGTAGCGAGTTATAGGTGCCACCCGGGGTGCCTGGCGAAGTTGGTAACTGGGGGGGGGAACGGTTGACGCGAACGGCGACGAGAGCGGATTACGAGTAAAGACATTCCAATCGTTAACCGTTCTCGTCGCCGTTCTCGTTCTCCGAAAAGTGTGACAAAAGGACCAAGTTATAGACAGGCCACCCACCCGGCGCGCCGGGCGAAAACAGGTTGGTAACTTTTGGGGACGTGAGAACGGAAAACGACTACGGCGACGACTACGGTTGACGCATGTGTAAGATCGAATCGTAATCCGTAGTCGTCGCCGTTCTCGTTCACCGAAAAGTGTGACAAAAGGACCAAGTTATAGGTAAGGCTTGCCCTTTTTTCATGGAAGTCATATTTTGCTGCCCATGAATACCGATGCCTGCATGGTGATGACGACATTCCCGGACGAGGACACCGCCCGGAATATTACTGAGAAATTGCTTGCCGCTCGCCTGGCGGGCTGTATCCAGGCAACTCCGGTCTCCAGTGCCTACCGCTGGCAGGGCGAGATCTGTCACGACCGGGAAACGCTGGCATTCATCAAGACCACGACCGAATGCTATCCCGAGGTGGAAGCCCTCATCCGGCAAAATCATCCCTATGAGTGCCCGGAAATCATCTGTCTGCCGATCGCTGCTGGCCTACCCGATTATCTGGCATGGCTTCAACGCGAATGCCATCCGACCGTGCCAGGAAAATATCCAGGAATGAATGATGACAACTGAAAACGACCGATTGTACTGGATTCTGATGTTGGAGTGCCTCTCACTCCCTGTGCTGACGAACCTTGCGAAGGGGACCTTGCGGCAGAGGATGCCGATTGAGGGGGCCGCCAAGACCCCTAGGCATGGCCTATTGGAGATTACCGGACGCCTGCTCGCCGGGATCGCACCATGGCTGGAGCGGCAGAATACGGATCCGGACGAGATGGCGCTTCATGCCAGGCTTGGCCGTCTAGCAAGGGAGGCGTTGAAGGCCGGAGCGGATCCGGAATCTCCGGACTACTTCAGCGCCACCAGTGAGGTTCATCATATCGTGGACGGGGCATTTCTGGCACATGCCATCGTTCGCGCCCCCGATAGCCTCTATCGCCAGCTCGATCCGGTAACTCAGCAGAACCTGATCCGCATCTTCAAACAGATCCGGCAGTATAAACCCTTTTTCAACAATTGGCTGCTTTTCAGCGCCATGATCGAGACGGCACTGTTCAAGATGGGGGCGGATTATGATCCCATGCGCATCGATTATGCGATCCGCCAGCATGAGCAATGGTATCTCGGCGACGGAACATACGGCGATGGACCGGAATTCCACTGGGACTACTATAACAGCTTTGTTATCCAGCCTATGCTGATCGATATTGTCGAGGTCATGAGCCAGGAAAGGGGCGATTGGCGTCCCTTCCGTGAAGCCATTGTCCAGCGGGCCCAGCGTTATGCCGCCGTCATGGAGCGGTTGATCGCCCCGGATGGATCCTTCCCGGCCATCGGGCGTTCGCTGGCTTACCGGTTCGGTGCCTTCCAGTTGCTCAGTCAGATCGCATTGAGGCGGGAGTTGCCAGTCGAGCTGCCTCCTGCGCAAGTTCGTTCAGCCCTGACGGCCGTCATCCACCGCACGATGGATGCCCCGGGGACATTTACCGACGACGGCTGGCTCACGATAGGACTGGCCGGTCACCAACCCGGGCTAGGAGAAGACTATATTTTCACCGCCAGCACCTACCTATGCGCCACCGGCTTGCTAGCCTTGGGACTGCCGCCGGAAGATCCATTCTGGAGATCTCCCGCTGTCCCCTGGACTGCCCAGCGCATCTGGTCCGGCCAAGATCATCCTCTGGATCATGCCCTGAAATCCGCCCAGGCGAAGTTCTGAACCTTTTCAAGGAGAAGTCTCATGCGGCTAATGATGGCGTTGATGATAACCAATGGCTGGTTTGTCGCGATGGGGGGAGCTACCGGGATCTATGGAACTGAGAAGGTGACATCAATGGCTGATTATTCAGATGCAGTATTCAGATGCAGATGAATCCGTGCCCGGCAATACTGCCGCGTATAATCCTGACAAAGACCCGTTCTACCAGAAAAAGCGGATCAACGTGACGTGGATCATGATTTGGAACGGATCGACCGAAAGTTGGTGGAAGGCTACCGATCACCATGGCAGTAAAGTCCTTGTGGATGGCAAATGGGTCGCCACCAACTGGAATGATGACAAGCAGATCGACCTGTTTTGCGCGGCCATGCGGGATGCAGGGATAGACGTCATAGCCGTCGATTTTACGAACGGTTTCCGCTGGGAACGGCAGGCGAAACGCGTGCAGGAATTCTGCCATGACAACAACATGAAGTTTGTCCTGGCCTTCAACTCGGAAGGCGGCAGGAACATGGAATCCGGCTGCAAGACGACCTGGGACACCTATGCGTCGCCCGCCGCAACCTTCAGTGATGCCTACCTGTACAAAGACGGCAAGCCGCTGGTGGTTCTCTACACCACCAAAACGGGATACCAGGCAAGTGTCGGGAAACGCGGGCAGTACGGAAAGATGTTTTCCACCGTTTGGGCGTCTGGAGAGGAGTCGGCGAACGACAAATGGGGATGGCAACTCGAGCCGGATATCGGCCCCATGGGCACAAAAGAAGCCATTTTTGTGACCGGGGCAGTCAAACGGTATGGTCCGAAACGCGAATCGGTAGAGTGGCGGCGACACATCGCCTGGCTGGATTACGGATTCATCACCGCCAGACGTCATGGCACCCGATTCGTGGTTGTCGGTTCGTTCGATGACATTAGCGAACGGAACGCATGGTTTGTTGCCGATACGACTCAGGCTCCCCCATGCATGCAGGCACGGGGATGCGATGGTGCCCTCAGCACGGACGCCTATTACACTCGCGTCAAGGAATGGCTGGCGGACTCCCCCTCGGTCGTCCAAGGCGGATTGATACCCGACGGAGCCTATCTTGTAAAGGCAGCTAACGGACAGGTTCTCGGCGTCGAGGAGAATCGGGACATCGGCTCCCCCGTCATTCTTAAGCCGTACCGGGACCATCTTGACCACTATGTGTGGTTTTATCATCTGGGCGGCAATGTCTATCGGATGATGAAGTTGAATGCCGGACTCGCGATCGAGGCGAAAGCGTCGGGACTCTGCATCACTTGGGATAGTGCTGACGCCGCGCAGCGCTGGGTGCTCGAAAAATCACCAGACGGCTTCCACCTGCTCAACAAGGCCAGCGGCCAAGCGTTATCCGTCAATGATAATAAAGTCGTAACCGACGCACCGGATAAAGGCAAGCGGGCGCAGCGCTGGTCTCTTATCCAGAAGGCCACGGTCCTGGAATGATGCCTGGGTCGAGACGAGCCGTGATGATTGCTGAACAGAAAGGATATATCCATGATGAAACGATTGATACTGGTGGCTCTGGCTATAATAGGGAGGTGAAGTTGCAAGCGAGTTTTGTAAAAGCGAAGCCGGTCTGGCTGGAGGGGCTCTCGGAGGAGATGAATGTCACGGCCGGATTCCGTGCCGTCTTCGATGCACGGGGCGAGGCGC
>JAIFLS010000098.1 GCA_020048935.1 bacterium
CCTGGACGACGCCGCAGGTTCCGCTGAACGCGGAGGGCCTGGCGTTCACGAGCAACGCGGTGGTCCGCATCCGCGACCTGAACGATGCGGCAGTGCTTGATTTGTCGGACCGGACGTTCGAGATCACCCAGCGATTCAAGGTGGTGATCCCGAACGGCGGCGAGCGCTGGTATATCGGCGAGCGGAACGATATCCGCTGGGAATCGGCGTTCGACCTGAGTACGCGGGCCTCGATCTATTTCGCGCCGGACGGCAATAATTTCTTTGTCGAGGACGGCGGGTACCTGGTCGAGTTCCTGGCGACGAATGCCAATGCGTCGGCCGGCAATGTGTATCCGTGGCAGACGCCGCTGAACGTGGCGTCGCTGCTCTCGACCAACGCGAGGATCCGGGTGCAGGCCCCGAACGGGGCCTATGCCGACGCGTCGGACGGGCCGTTCAGCCTGGTCGGGGTCGTGGTGACGAGCCCGACGGCGGGCCAGAAGGTCAAGCGCGGGGCGGATGACGGGTTCGATATCCAGTGGCGCTCGATCGAGGCGGGGACGAATGTGCATGTGGACGTCTCGCTCGACGGCGGGGCGACTTACCAGACGAATATCTATTCTTTCGTGGAAAACCAGGACGGCGACAACGTGCTTAACTGGGATGTGACCCAGCCCGAGAGCGATCAGGCCAAACTGCGGGTACGCTCTCTGAGCGATGGCCGTATCATCGGTTATTCCGAGATCTTCACGATTGCCGGTATCGACGTGATCGCGCCTGACGGTGGCGAGGAATGGCTGGCGGGCTCGACGAACACGATCCGCTGGCTGGCGGGCGGCGCGGGCAATACGGTCAGCATCTTCTTCACGGACCTCTGGGAGGGCACGAACACGGTGTGGTTCCCGATCGCGGAGCGTATCCCGAACTCGTTGTCGTACGCCTGGGTGGTCAGCGAACGGGTCTCGCCGGTGGCTCGGGTGAAGGTGCAATCGGACGAGGATCCGACGCTGAACGCCATCTCGGCCCAGAACTTCAGCATCGCGGGTGTGCGGGTGACTTACCCGAACCTGCCCGGCGACACGCTGGTGATGGGGCAGCAGGCCACGATGACCCATGCCGGTGCGCCGATGCGCTGGCTGCGGGTGAATCTGGAGATCAGCTATGACCGCGCGGCGACCTGGAACGTGCTGGGGAACGGGGCGGAGGAATGGACGCTGCGCCAGCCGTTCCTGTTCCGTCCGACCTTCCCCTCGCGCCAGACCAAGGTGCGCGCGACGGTGCTGGGGGCGACGGCCCAGGACCAGGTCACGCCGCTGACGAACATCGTCGACCTCTCGGATGACTACTTCACGGTCGAGGGCATGCTGATGGAAGCCCCGGCGGCGGCTTCGACCAATACGCTGGGGACACAGACGGAAATCCGCTGGGTCTCGGCGGGGGGCGATCCGACGGTTTCGCTCTATTACTCCAGCCAGGGGACGAACAACTTCCAGTTGATCGACCAGGGTGTGTTCAACAACCAGACCTATCCGGGGCGCAATCCCTACGCCTGGACGGTGCCGACGACGCTGCTGCCGAGCATCGATGCCCGGATCAAGGTGGTCTCGGGCAAGTACCAGGCCATGACGCCGCCCTTCATCCTGCGCGGTATCCGCGTCACGACCCCGGTCAGCGGCAATGTCTGGGATATCGGCTCGTCGCATCCGGTCGCCTGGCAGTACGCCGGAATGGACATCACCTCCCGCGGCTCGATCTCGCTCTCGCTGGATGGTGGCAGCACCTTCCAGGTGCTGGAGGCCGACTATGACCTGATCTCGATCCCGTTCTACAACTGGACGATCGACCCCGACCTGGCCCCGACAACCAATGCACTGGTGCGTCTGCAGGTACTGGCGAGCGGCACCCCGGCGGATGTCGGCTTCATCGCCAACTCCGACCGTTTCACCCTCAAAGGCATCAAGATCCTGTCTCCCGCGACGGGCAGCTCCGTGAAGCTGGGCGAGACGAGCACGATCTCGTTCATAGCCGCCGCGGCGGGTAGCACGGCGACGATCACGTATTCGGCCGATGGCGGGGCGACGTACGATCCGGTACCGGTAGTGGCGAACCTGCCGATGGCGACCGGGATGAACACGTTCAACTGGGCCGTCGAACTGAACCGCACCCCCTCTACCAACGCGGTTATCAAGATTACCGGCACGGAGGATTCCAAGGTCTCGGGCGTCTTCAACCTGGGCGGCATCCGCGTCGACCGTCCGATATCGTACGACATCTGGGCCGTGGGCGAGTTCAACACGATCGAGTGGGTGGCGCAAGTGGCCGAGCCGATCTTCAACCTGGATCTCATCTATCCGGACAACACGACGCTGCCGGTGGCGCAGAATGTCGTCGGCGGCTCGCGGCAGTACCAGTTGCCGCCAGCGGCGATGCGCGGACAGGAGACGATCAGCAATGTCGTGTTGCGCGTGACCGACCGGGCCGGGACATCGATGGGGCTCTCGGACCCGTTCCGGCTGGTCAGCCAGCCGATCATCGAGGTTGTCTCGCCAGCGGCGGGCGATTATATCCGCGTGGGCGAGGAAGTGCAGATCACCTGGGTCAAGGGCGGCAGCATGCAGGCCGCGGACTTCACGGTCTGGTTCTCGGGCGACAACTTCGCCACCCCGCCGGAGGATGTGGGGCGCACGGTGACCTTCAACCCGGCGAACAATACCTTTTCGATGCCCTGGGTGGTGCCTGACCGCCTGGGCCCGAAGACGATCATGGTGACCAACAGCGTGAACCCGACCCTGACGGCGTTCTCGGGCCTGTTCAACATCGTGGGCTCGTTCGAACTGACCTACCCCAACGGCGATGATGGCGAGGAGGATTTCTACGCCAACCAGACCAAGGCGGTAAGCTGGTTCACCGAGGGTTCGGTGCCGTTCGTCAATCTCTACTACAAGGCCGGGGCCGGGGCATGGGTGAAGGTCAATAGCTCGCCCTTCGACAACAACCCGCGCCAAGGGCGCTACCAGACCTTCTACCAGTGGACGGCGCCGACGCTGCGCTCGGACTCGGTGCTGCTGCGTGTGCAGGATGCGGATTATCCTGACCCGAACCTGTTTGATGGCACGCGGATCGGGCCGTATGACGACTCGGACGGGCCCTTCGCCCTGAAGTACTTCACGGTCGAGTGGGAAATCGGCTACATGTTCGAGGACGAGGAAACCGGGGCTATCGAGTTCCGCGAGCTGGACAAGCTCAGCGTGACCGACAGTTCGGGCTGGTCGATCACGGGGCTTACGTCGCCGTTCACGACCAACTACCCGTACGGCGCGTTCGACACGGTCTGGTATCGCCAGTTCTTCAACGACAAGGTCGACTTCCGCTGGTTGTCCGACCGCGACCAGACCCGCCGGCTGATCATGCAACCCTCGGACACCGAGCCGGATGCCACGGTGCTGGCGAACTTCACCTATGATCCGGGAGAGGAATTATTGACGATCCATTCGTGGATCGAACGTGGCGGCCGTGTCCTTAGCAACCCGGACTCGACGACAATCCAAATCTACGGGACGGATGGCTCAAGCATAACCCAGTTGTCATCTTCCACTGTGTTGGCGGATGGCTTCTTCCGTATCGAGTGGGATATCAGCGAAGAGCTGGCCGATGGCACGCTGAAGGTTGGAAGTACTTACCTGGCCCGTGTGGAGGTGATGTACAACCGCGTGATCTACTCGGCGGCGGTGACCTACACGCTGAGCCTGGCACCGGAATTCGAGACCGTCGAGAAGATTTTCGAGAAGCTGATCTCGGTGGAGACGAACCTGAGCGGCCAGGTGACCGGGTTGAGCGGCCAGGTGACGAACCTGACGGCGCTGACGACGGACTTCCGGGATAATGCGATGGCCAGCCTGGGCACGATCGAGGACCGTACCGGCACCATCCTGACCAATATCACCGATGTGGCTGGACAGCTTGCCGACTTCACCAACGCGGTGGTCGCCCCGCTCTCGCTGCTGACCAACCAGATCGTGGAGGTATTCGGGCCGACGCTGACGAACATGGCGGTGCAGATCGAGGATCTCGTCGATGCCACGGCAGGCGACCAGGCGCGCATCCTGAACCGGCCCACGACGGTCGAACTCGGGTCTACCAACACGATCCTGTACAAGACCACGGGCGGGCTGGATTCCGGGACTGTGCGGCTGACGGTGGAGGGCACCGGGCTGCAGTTCAGCATGTCGGAAGTCGGTGTCGGTCTCGGCATCTACGGGGTGGATATCATCGCCGACTGGGGGCTGGGTCCGTTCATGATCTCCTGCAGCGACCCGAACGCCAGCGATCGCATGATCCTGGAGGTGGTGCAGGCGGGGGATGATTCGATCAGTGGCTTGGCGGCGACGCTCAAGTCGCTGGAAAGCCAGATGACGAACATGACCGAGATCCTGACCACGCTGAATGATCCAACCGAGGGGTTGAGCGCGATGATCAGCAGTATCGACAGCAGCCTCGCGCAGGTGGAGGCGTCGCTGGGGGCGGCTATCAGTGGCTCGACCAGTGGCGCGGCCGGGGAGGTCGCCTCGCTGCAGTCGCTGCTGGGTGGTGGCAGCGGCGAAGGCTCTGCCGCGGATGCGGCGCTGTACAACAGCCTGATCGGTATGAGCAGCCGGCTAGACCAGATCTTCGGCGAGTCGTCGGCTGCGGCCAAGTTCGCGTCGAGCGCCAAGAATGAGGCGGGTGCGGCGGTGACGGCGGTGCGGGAGCTCAAGGAGATGCTCGAGAGTGGTGAGTTCTCGATGGAGGCGGCGTCAGTCCGCATGGACGCGATCCGGGCGGCGATCGAGACCGCGAACGCGAACATCGAGAATATCCCGCGCGCGGTCGGGGCCGAGGCGATGCAGTCGCAGATCAGTTCCGTGGCTGACCAGCTCGAGCGCATGGCCAGGGAGCAGGGCTTTGTCTACGAGGTGGCTCTGAAGCAGATGAAGGCCGCCGAGGAGGGTGGGCTCGGAGGGAAGGGTGCGGATGATGAGATCATCACGGTGCTGAACCAGAACATGAGCGAGGTGAAGGTCTCGCTGGAGTTCATGCAGAAGGTGCTCGACGAGCAGCAGTTCAAGCCCGTTGTGACGGATTCGTGGCTGGGAGCGGAGTAGCGGGGGCGGGAGGGGGGAGAGACTGTAGACCGCAGACTTCAGACTGTAGACTGCTTGCAGCGGGGGGTGGAAGAAAAGCTGAAAGTTGAAAGCTGAAAAAGGGGAATTTCACCGCCAAGGGCAGGCTG
>JAIFLS010000065.1 GCA_020048935.1 bacterium
CCCACCAGCTTGTGGAAGGCAACGTGGACGGGGCCGCCGCCAGTGTCGGCCGGTATGCGGAGATCTTCGGCAAGGAACGCTTCTTCATCGAGATGATGGATCACGGCATCCTGGAGCAGCGCAAGGCCAACCGCCACATGAAGGAACTCTCGCAGCGCACCGGCATCCCGCTGGTGGCCACCAACGATGTCCATTACCTCAAGCGCGAGCATGCCGAGGCGCACGACATCATGCTCTGCATGCAGACCAGCACCACCCGCAGCGACCCCAAGCGCATGCGCTACAGCACCGACCAGTTCTACTTCCGCACGCGCGAAGAGATGGACGCGCTCTTCACCGAGTTCCCCGGCGCGGTCGACCTGACGGTGGACATCGCCAGCCGCTGCAATGTGGAGATCGTATTCGGCAAGCTGCACTTCCCCACCTACGAGGTCCCCGCCGGCATGACCCAGAAGGAATACCTGATCAGGACCGGGCACGAGGGGATGAAGGACCTCTACAACATTCCCGACCCGGCGAACCCGCGGGACACCCGTGAACGCGAGATCATGGAACGGTTCGACAAGGAGATCGGCGTGATCGACAAGACCGGCTTTGTCAATTACTTCCTGGTCGTCTGGGATTTTATCCGTTTCGCGCACGAGAGCAAGATCCCGGTCGGCCCCGGACGCGGATCCGGCGGCGGCAGCATTGTCGCCTACGCCCTGAATATCATCAGCATCGACCCGTTGCGCTACAACCTGATCTTCGAGCGTTTCCTCAACCCCGACCGTGTTTCCCCGCCGGATTTCGATATCGACTTCTGCCAGGCGCGCCGCGAGGAAGTCATCCGCTACGTCAAGCAGAAGTACGGCACCGACCATGTCGCCCAGATCATCACCTTCGGGTCGCTGGGTGCCAAGACCGTCATCCGTGATGTCGGGCGGGTCCTGGAAATCTCGTTCGCCAAGTGCAACGATATCGCCAAGATGATCCCCGAAGACCCCAAGATGACGCTGGCGAAGGCCATGGAGGAGAACCCCGAGTTCAAGAAGCTATCCGAGCAGGACCCGGAGTTGCAGCAGATCCTGAAATACGGATCGGTGCTTGAAGGCCTTTACCGCAATGCAGGCACCCATGCGGCGGGCGTTGTCATCGGTGAACAACCGCTTATCAACATCATCCCGCTGGGGGTCGACAAGGAAAAACAGCCCGTCACCCAGTTCGCCAAGGAACCGGTCGAGGAGATCGGCCTCCTGAAGATGGACTTCCTCGGATTGAAGACGCTGACGGTCATCCAGGAGGCCTTGGACCTGATCGAGGCGGGGCATGGCGTTAAAATAGACCTGAAGCGCCTGCCCGATGACGACCCGAAGACGTACGAGCTGCTCAGCCGGGCGGATACCGTCGGCGTCTTCCAGCTTGAAAGCGGCGGCATGCGCGACCTGATCCGCCGGATCGGGATCAGCAACATCGAGGAGATCATCGCCGTGATCGCGCTCTACCGCCCCGGTCCGATGGAGATGCTGCCTTCCTACATCGAGCGCAAGTGCGGACGCGCCAGTATCGACTACGACCATCCCCTGCTTGAGCCGATCCTGCGCGACACCTACGGGGTCATGGTCTACCAGGAACAGGTCCAGAAGGCCGCCAACGTGCTGGCGGGCTACTCGCTCGGCGAGGCCGACATCCTGCGCCGGGCCATGGGCAAGAAGAAACAGGAGGAGATGGACAAGCAGCGCGAGAAGTTCATCCAAGGCTGCAAGGACGTCAACAACATCAACAACGATCTGGCCGCACGGATCTTCGACAACATCGCCGCCTTCGCCGGCTACGGGTTCAACAAGGCACACAGCGCCGGCTACGCGATCGTCTGCTACCAGACGGCCTATCTCAAGGCCAACTACCCCGCCGAGTTCATGTGCGCGCTGATATCCTCGGAGATCGGCAATTTCGACAAGATGCCGGGGTTCATCCGCGAGGCCGAGTCCATGGGGCTCAAGGTGCTTCCACCCCACGTCAACCATAGCGGGACCCGTTTCACGCCGGAAAAGGGCGCCATCCGTTACGGGCTCGCCTGTATCAAGAATGTCGGCGAGGCCGCCACGCAGGCGGTCATCCGGGAACGCGTTAAGAAAGGGCCGTTCACCAGCCTGCTTGACTTCTGTGCCCGCATGGACACAGCGGACATCAACAAGAAGGTGATGGAGAGCCTGGCACGCAGCGGTGCCCTCGACATGCCGGGCATGCACCGGGCACAGGTATTGAACGGCATTGATTTCGCGTTGACGCGTTCCGCCTCGGCCCGTCGCGACCTGAAGTCCGGGCAAGGCAGCCTGTTCGACCTTCTGGGCAATGATTCCGGCAGCAGGAGCACGGATGACGCCGCCGATTTTCCCGATTGTCCGCCATGGCACGAGAACGAGATGCTCGCCGCCGAGCGCGAGCTGCTCGGCATCTACATGAGCGGCCATCCGCTGACCCAGTACGAGGACATCCTGCGCCGCTACGAGCTTTGCAGCATCAAGGACCTCGGGGGGCTGGAAGACAAGGCCCTGACGCGCATCGGGGGACTAGTCGCCTCCGTCGCGCTAAAGACGACCAAGAAGAAGGAGAGCATGGCCATCCTGCGTCTGGAGGATCTCGACGGCAGCGTCGAGATCGTCGTCTGGCCAGACACCTACCAGAAATACCAGTCCGTGATCGAGCAGGACGCTACGCTGCTGATTGGCGGGCATGTTTCCAAGAAGGAGGAGATCCCCAATCTGCTGGCGCTGGAGATCTATCCGCTGGAAGAGGCCCCAAAGCTCTTTTCCAAGTCGGTCAGCATCCATATTACCGCCTCGCAGCTCGACACGAAGCTCCAGAAAGTGAAGAAGATCGTCAGCCTGAACCCCGGCAATACGCCACTGTCGGTCTGCCTGCTGCTGCCGGATGGGGAGAAAGTCATCATCAAGGCGGAAAACGGCCTGTTCGTGACCCCGCATCCGGACATGATCAATAACCTCGAACATGAACTTGGAGAGAACACGGTATTCGTGCTTGCCAACCCGCAACCGCTCAAGAATCCGGAACCGCAGAGGAATTTCCAGCGCGCCCCCCGCCCCCCCGCCGGTGCCTGACGAACAGGAAGCCCGATCCCTCTAGGTCTGGAAATTCCATATTCCTTTCCTCAGGGACCCCGACGCAAAAAAGACAAATCAGTTTCTTGCTGAAAGGGATCTGCCCGCGGGCGGCAAACGCAATTTGCTTTTGCATTCGAGCTTTCCCATGATAGATTCCCCCGCCATGCACGTTAACTTGATACTCGCGTCCCGGTCACCTCGGCGGCAGAAAATACTGACGGACCTCGGGCTTACTTTCGAGACAGTCTACCCCGATGTCGAGGAAGTCGAGCACCCTTCCGACCCGGATGGAATGGTGCGCGAGAACGCGCTGCTCAAGTGGGCCTGGTGCCATCAGCGTTTCCCGGCTGCCGCCGTGATCGCCGCCGACACCACGGTTGACCTGAATGGCCGTTGCCTTGGCAAGCCGCACTCGCGCGAGGCGGCTTTCGCCATGCTGAAAGCGGAATCCGGCCACATGCAAACCGTGCACACGGGCTATGTGCTGGCCTGCCCGCATGATTTGCAACCGATCGCCGCGGTGGAAACGTCCCGTGTCTATTTTCGCTCGCTTTCTGACGCGACCATCAACGCCTACCTTGACGCCGTCAACCCGCTCGACCGTGCTGGCGCGTACGACATCGACAGCCAGGGCATCGATCTTATCGCGCGCATTGAAGGCTCGTACACCAACGTGATGGGACTGCCCGCCGAACGGGTGAAGGAATGGATGGCATGCAACTTGGCAAATTGACCATCGACTCTCCCTTCTGGCTCGCCCCCATGGCCGGCTACACCGACGCGGCATTCCGCTCGGTCTGCCATGATTTCGGCGGCGGGCTTTTCTATAACGAAGTCGCCGTTGCCCAGGGGCTGATTCGCGATTCGCGCCCATCCTGGCACCTGCTTGAAACGCGTGATGACGAAGGTCCGGTCGCGGGCCACATCTACGGCGGCGAACCCGACGTCATGGCCACTACCGCCGCCATGATCGAGAAGACCGGACGGTTCGTGGCGATCGACATTAACGCCGGCTGCCCCGTGCGCAAGATCGTCGCCAAGGGAGCGGGAGCCGCACTCATCCGCACACCGGAGACCATCGGCGAGATCATCAAGGCCGTCTGTAGCGCCGTCAGCCTCCCCGTGCTGCTCAAGACCCGGATCGGGTTCGAGCAGGATTGCTCCCGCATCACGGAAATCGCCCAAGCCGCCGAGGAAGCCGGTGCCGCCGCCATCGCCATCCACGGGCGCTATGCCGCCCGGCAGCACCGCGGGCCTGTTGACTGGGAGCAGATTCGCGCCATCAAGGCCCGCAGTACCATTCCGGTACTCGGGAACGGCGGGCTCTTCACCGCCCGCGAGGCCGTGGACCGGCTGACGGAAAACGGCCTTGACGGTGTCCTGATCGCCCGCGGTGCCGTTGGCAATCCCTGGATTTTCGAGGATGCAGAACGCCTATGGCGCGGCGAACCAGTCCGTGAGCGCAGCCTGGCCGAACTACGGTCGGTCATTGAAACGCACCTGTCCCGACTGGTCGAACTCAAGGTCAAGGAAGCCCGCTGCCGTCGGCGCAGCGGGTTCGATCCCGATCGCGGGACCGCCCTGCATTTCCGCTGCCACCTGATACAATACCTGTCCGGACTCGCGGACTGGGTCGACATCCGCCGATCGATGAACACCCTCACATCGACAACCAGGATCATGCAGGCCGTCGACACCGTCATCTCCCGCCAACGTCCGGAGAGGTAGGCAATGCGGCGCAAACGGGAGGGGTAACTATCTTTTGGTGGAACGCGACCTCCGGGCGCGTTATGACCGTGAGGGTGTGCATGGGGAGGCCATGGGAAAGCCTGAAAGACTCGTTCATGGGCTGCCTATGCTCTCTTCCACGGGCAAAGCGTGCCCGGAGGTCACGTTCCACCTTTCGGTTGACGACTACGGGTTACAGGGGAACGGTGAACGAGAACGGCGACGAGAGCGGATTACGAGGGGCTTCGCACAGGAAAGAAGTGAAGGGAAAATGCCAGAACACAACACCATACGCCTCATCACCTTTTGCTGCCTGCTGCTTGCAACACCTGCGCTCATGGCCGGTAACGTGACACCCCCTCCCCCTGCTGAGGCACCGCCGCCCGAAACCGTCATCCTACTTCACGGGCTGGCTCGCTCGGCGCGCAGCATGCGTCATATGGAGAAGGCCCTTGCGGAGGCCGGCTACCGGGTCTACACGCTGGACTATCCGACTACGGAAAAGAACGTCAAGCAATTGGCCGATGAGCATCTGGCCCCACTGGTCGTGCGCTGCCAGTCCGCCAACCCGGCAAGGATTCATTTTGTCGCGCACTCGCTTGGCAACATCGTGCTGCGCCAGTACTTCCAGGACCATCCCATTCACAATGCCGGGAGACTGGTCATGCTCGGCCCGCCGAACCAGGGCAGCGAAGTGGTTGACAAGCTAGGTGATTTCGCCTTGTACGACTGGATCAACGGACCGGCGGGGCAACAACTCGGGACCGGTGTCGAGGCGTTGCCGGCCACGCTTCCGCCACCGCCTATGGAGACCGGCGTGATTGCCGGTCGCCATTCCATCAACTGGATCCTGTCCTGCCTCATCCCGGGCCCGGATGACGGCAAGGTGGCATTGGCACGCACCACATTCGTGGGGATGCAGGATTTCATCACCGTCCCGGTCTCGCACCCCTTCCTGATGCGCGATAGCGAGGTCATTGGCCAGACGCTGCAGTTCCTGAGGAATGGAACGTTTACGACTGCGGAATAAGGGACTTACAACGCTGCGGACGGGGTGGAACCCGTCCCTCCCGGTGGCGCGGACGGGGTGGAACCCGTCCCTCCCGGTGGCGCAGACGGGGTGGAACCCGTCCGGGACGCAAAAAAGCGGGGGGCGGGCGATAACGCCCGTCCCCCGCCGGCGGAGTTGCAATGCCTGACCGGTTACCCGATCGCCGCATTGCCTGTTTCACCCGTACGAATACGGATGCAATTGTCCAAGGGCATCACGAAGATCTTGCCATCGCCGATCTTTCCGGAGCGCGCGCCACTGATGATCGCATCAATGGTCGGCTTCACAAAATCGTCGTTAACCCCGATCTCGATACGCACCTTCTTCAGCAGATTGACCTCCACATCCACCCCGCGGTAGGACTCGTGATAGCCCTTCTGCTGCCCGCAGCCCAGTGCATTGGTCACCGATATCTTGTAGATTTCCTTGTCATACAGCGACTGTTTGACCGCGTTCAATTTATCCGGCTGTATATAGGCCACTATCAGTTTCATGGTGTTTTCTCCTTGATGTAATTAGCTGTTGGTGAAGAACTGGAATCCGGAATAGGCCTCCTGGCCATGTTCGCCGATATCAAGACCCTTGAGTTCCTCTTCTGCGCTGACGCGAATACCGATGGTCTTCTTCAGTATCCAGAAGAGCAGCAGGGCACCAGGAAAACAGACGATGGCGTAGCTGGCTGCACCCGTCAGCTGGGTCATGAAGGTGTAATCCGGGTTCGTGCTGAATACCCCGACCGCCAGCGTGCCGAACACACCGCCGACCAAGTGAACCGACAGCGCGCCGACCGGGTCGTCGATCTTCAGCTTGTCAAAGAACATGACACCGAGCACGGCCAATACACCCGCGACCAGGCCGATAATGACCGAAGCCGACACAGAGACAGTATCGGCACCGGCCGTGATACCGACCAGCCCTGCTAGACAGCCGTTGAGCACCATCGTGAAGTCGGGCTTCTTCTGGATGATCCATGAGGTCAGCATCGCCCCGATGGTTCCTGCAGCAGCTGCCAGCGTGGTGGTCAACAGAACGAACGAGACCATCCCCGGATCAGCCGACAGCACCGAACCGCCGTTAAACCCGAACCAACCGAGCCACAGCATGAATACACCGAGGGTCACCAACGCCAGGTTATGCCCCATGATCGGCCTGACCTTCCCGTTGACATACTTGCCAAGCCGGGGGCCAAGCACCAAGGCTCCAGCCAGGGCGCCCCAACCGCCGACCGAGTGAACCAGTGTCGAACCGGCGAAGTCGTGGAAGTTCAATCCTTTAAGCCAGCCGCCGCCCCATGTCCAGGATCCGACAAAGGGATAGACAAGCGTGACGTAGATGGCCGTAAAAACCAGGAAAGAGCCGAGCTTAACCCGTTCGGCGACAGCACCGGAAATGATGGTTGCAGCCGTAGCGGCAAACATGGCCTGGAACAGGAAGTCCGTCCAGTACGTATACCCGACGTTATAGGCACTGGTCACACCCGCTGCATCGGTTCCAATACCGAACCCGGAAAACCCCAAAATACCGGGAATAAGATTGAATTTTCCGGGATACATCAGGTTAAACCCAACCAGGGCGAACCCCAGAATGCCAATCGCGGGTATCACGGTATTCTTGAATAGAATATTCGTGGCGTTCTTCGCGCGACACAGGCCGGTTTCCACCATGGCGAACCCCAGATTCATGATGAATACCAGAAATGTGGCCACCATCATCCAGACATTGTTGATGGCGAACATCTCCGCGCTCACCCCGGCCGCCGCCTCCGGTGCCGGCGTAGCAGCCACTTCAGCCGCCTCCGGTGCCAACGCAGCACCCAATTCAGCCGCCTCCTGCGCGAGCAACATGCCGCTGCCAGCACCCGCCAGCAATACGCCAGCAGCAATCATACAGAACCTTCCGATCCGCCCTCTCATAAGCCCATACTCCTTCCGCCATTTAGTCCGCGTGAACCCATTGACGCGCACCGGAACGCGAACCCTAACCAGTGACCGTCGGCTTTCCCGACACGACGGGAAACTTACCCAGAGCCTTCGCAAGGACCGTGCCAGATGGAAGCACGCCACACTGAAGTCGACATAGTCATCACACCGACAGTGACTTAACAAAAAACAACCTGCCCTGTATACCGGGATGATCCCAATCGGAAACTCACACAATATTGTTAAGACACCTTACCATTCGTTACATTTGTGTATCGCCGGTGGTTGTAACGGTATCTGAGCCGGCATCCCGATATTTGAGCATTCCGAACTTGCCAGACAGGCAGTGGATACCATAGAGTGCCAGTATGAAAACCGATTACCGTTTATATGCATCCCGCATCGTGACCCTGTTCGCGCTGGTAGCCATGACGGCAGTGCCGTCAGCAATTCAGGCGCAGGATTCAGCCGATCGGCAGTTCAGTGCCATTTCCAGGTTGATCGAGAAGGCCGACCAGGAGCTTGAGGTGGACAGGAAACAGGACGCCATCCGGCTTTACGGTGCCACGATTGCCGCCTACCGCGATTTCTCGGAGCGGTTCCCCGAGTACCAGGCTGAATTGGTGCAGTTCAGGGTTTCCTACTGCCGGCAGCAAATGATGGATCTGCTGGCACAGAAACAAACTGAAGCGCGTGAAGCCGCGGCCCCCCCCCTGCCACCGGATGTCAGCAAGGAAATCCAGCATGGTTCCGAGCTTTGCCGTGCGGGCCGTTTCGCCGAGGCAAAGGCCGCCATGGAAGCGCTGACGGGCAAGACCCCTGAAGCACCGCACACCATGCTGGTGCTTGCAACGGCCAGACTCGGAACGGGAGACCTCGAGGGAGCTCGGCAACAGCTTCAGCGCGTCCTGGAACTGGATGCCGATAATGGAATTGCCCACTATAACCTCGTCCAGGTACTGCTTCGTTCGCCCGCCCCGGACTACGATGCATCCCGCGAACACTACCGACAGGCTCGCCGCCTCGGTATTCCTGCCGACAGCGACCTCGAATCCGTGCTCGATCTCTAATCATCTGGGGAAATATGGATCACAAGAACAATACCGGAAAAAACTTCCTGGTCAGCCTGCTGACGGCCATGCGCCCGACGCAATGGACCAAGAATGCCGTCGTGCTTGCCGCACTTGCATTCGGCTACGGCGACAAAGCCCAGCACCTTGAGCTGCTTTCCGGGCTGAGACTGGCGTTGCCTGCCGCCCTGCTTTTCTGCTTGTGCTCCAGCGGGGTCTACCTGATCAACGACCTGATCGACATGAAAAGCGACCGCGAGCATCCCGCCAAGCGCTACCGGCCAATCGCATCCGGACGGATCAGCCCGATCCAGGCAGGCATCACTGCCGCCATACTCCTGGCCACCGCCTTTGCGGGCGGCTGGCTGCTATCCCGCCCTTTCCTCACCGTCATTCTCGCTTATGTCGCCCTGCAGGTCGTCTACTCGCTTTTCCTCAAGCGTGTCGCCCTGCTGGATGTCTTCATCATTGCCTCCGGGTTTGTGCTGCGCGCCATTGCCGGCGCGGCGGTCTTCCAGGATCCCCCCGTCCCGATCTCGCCCTGGCTGCTGCTCTGCACATTCCTGCTGGCTCTCTTCCTGGCACTATGCAAGCGCCGCCAGGAGAAAGGATCGATCGAGAGCGCCGCCTCCGCCCGCCAGCGCATCAGCCTGCAGAAATATGACCTGCAGCTTCTCGACCAGTTGATCGCCGCCGTCAGCGCCGCCACGATCGTGACCTACGCCATCTACACGCTCTGGCCCGAGACGGTTGCCAAATTCGGCTCCAGCCAGCTTGGGTTCACCATCCCGATTGTCATGTTCGGGATCTTCCGTTACCTGGACCTGCTCTACCGCCAGGACAAGGGCGACCGTCCCGAGAAGCTGCTGCTCACCGATGTCCCGCTGCTGCTGACCGTGATTGCCTACGGCACCGCCGTGCTGCTGATCTTCAGCATTCCCCGCGGCGCGGCCTGATTCACCCTAACGACACATCAAGGGAGACCGTATGGACACGTGCACGATTGCTTTTGACCGGATGGAAGCGTTCATGGTCGATGTCTTCGAGGGGATCGGCGTCCCCGAAGCGGACGCCCGGATCTGCGCGGACGTGCTGATCACCGCTGACAAGCGTGGTATCGATTCGCACGGTATCGGGCGTTTGAAACCCATCTACTATGACCGCATTGTGCATGATCGTATCCAGAACCCAGTCACAAGGATCGAGGTCGTCCGGGATCATATGGCAACCGCCGTCGTCGACGGCCACGACGGAATGGGCATGGTCATTGCCAGCCGCTGCATGCAGATGGCCATCGAAAAGGCCCGCCAATACGGACTCGGCATGGTGGTCGCGCGCAATTCGACCCATTATGGTATCGCCGGCTACTACCCGATGCTGGCCTGCCGCGAGAACATGATCGGCCTTACCGGCACCAATGCGCGGCCCTCGATCGCCCCCACATTCGGCGTGGAGAACATGCTCGGCACCAACCCGCTGGTTTTCGGCATGCCCACCGACGAGGATTTCATCTTCACGAATGACTACGCCACCTCCATCAGCCAGCGCGGCAAGATCGAGCAATACGCCCGCGAGGGGAAGGCGCTCCCGCCCGGCTGGGTGATCGACCAGGACGGCAAGCCCATGACCGATTCGCAAGCTGTTCTGACTGCCCTGGTCGATGGCACGGCCGCGCTCTGCCCCGTCGGCGGCATCGGCGAGGAACTCGGCGGCTACAAGGGCTACGGCTACGCGACGGTCGTGGAGATCCTCTCCGCCGCCCTGCAGCAGGGGGCCTTCCTCAAGCAGCTTCTCGGGATTGACGAGAGCGGAACCAAGGTCCCTTATCGCCTCGGTCATTTCTTCATGGCGATCGACATCGCCGCCTTCACGGATGTCGACGCCTTCAGGAAGACCACGGGCGACATCCTGCGGCAATTACGAGAATCCCGCAAGGCCCCGGGCCAGGAGCGCATCTATACCGCTGGCGAGAAAGAGCACCTGGCCTGGCAGGAACGGCGCGGAACCGGTGTGCCGCTGAATGCCGTGCTGCAGGCGCAGATCCTGGAAATGCGCGACGCGCTCGGCCTGCAACGCTACCGCTTCCCGTTTGAATCCCGATCTTGATTTACCGACGAACCTCGCCTAAGCTGCACCATGCAAAACAACGGAACAGACGGACCCATCCAGACGGCACCGGATCAGGCGGCCAGGGAGAACCAGCAAGTCAGCGTTCTGGTACTGGATGACGACAATTCCTTGCGTAACCTCATTGAGCAATGCCTGACGCGCGCCGGCTGCAGCGTCATGACCGCCCGCGAAGGCGGGGAAGGCCTGCAGATCCTGCTCAGCCACCGTTTCGATGTCGTCGTCACGGACCTGATGATGGAACCGATGGACGGCATCACATTCCTTGGCGAGGCATTGCGGATCTGGCCCTGGATGGGAGTGGTCGTCTTCAGCGGCTACGTGCAGGATGAAATCAGGCAGCGCGCGGCGGCGATCGGGGTAACCTCCATTCTGGAGAAGCCGGTTTCGTTTAGCGACCTGATCGAGAGCGTTCAGGAAGAAGCCAGGCGCATGCGCCAGCGTATCGCAGGTAACAACAACGTCTCGCTGGACCACATCCAATACCAGCTCAGCATCCTGCGCGAGAACACGCGTACAGCGATGGAGGCCACCAGCCTCGACCAGGCCCTGGGTAATCTTTCCCGCGACCTGGGCCAGGCGCTTCCCTCGGTTGCCACGGCCATCCTGAGTCGCCAGGACAAGGACGGAAAGGCGATCATGGTGGGCACGCTGCGCCGCGCCGTCACCCGATCATTCCTCAGCCAGCTCGAGATACTGATCAGGAAACGGTACCAGATGCTAAGCGGTTCCGAGATCCCCGAAGTCGTGAAGTTGCAGGTCTCCGGCGTCGATGTCAGCGAAGCCGGAATCAATGATCCCGGGAACGCCTTCACCTTCCCTATCATCAGCAACGGGAGCGTTACCGGGATCCTGGCATTCGTGCCGCCTGCGGACTACACGTGCAGCGACTCGGACATCTCTTTCCTGTACCACGCAGCCAACCACCTTACGACGGTCCTGATCGCGTTCCACCGGATTCGTGAGCTGGCAGTGCGGGACGAGCTGACCGGGCTCTACAACCGGCACCACCTCCAGGACGAACTACCAGCCGTATGGCAAATGGCGGCACGCTACGGTTTTTCAACCAGTATCATGATACTTGATGTCGACCATTTCAAACTGATTAACGACAACTACGGGCACATCACCGGAGACCGGGTGCTGAAGGAACTCGGGCAGATCGCCCGCAGCGTATTCCGCAGTTCTGACCTGATTGCCCGCTACGGTGGCGACGAGATCATCGTGATCCTTCCGGATGCCGATCCGAGCAGCCTCGCGAGACTCGCCAATCGAATGATCGAATCGGTACGTGCCCACACCTTCTGTGAAGACGCCCAGGCCCTGCACTGCACCGTATCCATCGGTGCCGCCGGGAGCCGCACCCGAGACGGGGCCTTGATCAGCAGCGAGAACCTGCTGGCGAGAGCCGATGAGGCTCTTTATGTCGCAAAGCGCAACGGTCGTGATCGCAGTTGCGTCTGGACGGAAGCCGCACCGGATGCCACAGAAAAGAGGGATTCAAACGAAAGCGACGCAGACACCAGCCACTCCGTGTCGGCCCCGCGAGTCCTGGTGGTCGATGACGACAGCTCTGTTCTCAAGATCATCGAGATGCTGCTCGAGATGCAGGGCTACTCCGCACAGCTTTTCGAGACCGGAACCGCGGCCTACAAGGCCGTGTCCGCGAATCCCGGCTATTTCGACGTCGCCATGATTGATCTGAACCTCAACGACATGAGCGGGCTCGACCTGATCAAGCAGATCAGTGACATCGACAACATGCTTGTCCAGATCGTCATCACCGGCGATGCCACCCTCGACAACGCCGTCAACAGCCTGCGCCACGGCGCTTATGACTTCATCCAGAAACCAATCCAGCTTAACCAGCTTCGTATAACCCTGAGCCGGGCGCTCGAGTATCACCGTTTGCGTGTCGAGAACCAGGAGTACCAGCAGAACCTGGAGGAGATGGTGCGGCGCAAGAGCATCGAGCTGACGAACGCCCTGCAGCGGACACGCGACTCCTTTGACTTCACCCTGCGCGCCATGGCCTCCATGCTGGATGCCCGCGAGCATGCCACCGGGGCGCACAGCCAGCGCGTGCAGGACATCACCTGCATGATCGCGCGCGATTTCGGGATGCAGGAGAAACAGCTTGCCGATATCCGGCAGGGGGCCCTTTTGCACGATATCGGCAAGATCGCCACCCCGGATGCCATTCTGCTCAAGGCCGGTCCGCTCAACGAGGATGAATGGAAAATCATGCGGCAACATGTCGTCACCGGCTACGAGTTGATAAGCAAGAGCCCCGACCTCAAGGATACCGCCGAGCTGATGCTCTGCCACCACGAGTCCTTCGACGGGACCGGTTATCCCAAAGGGCTTAAGGGCGAGCAGATTCCGCTCGGGGCACGCATCTTCACCCTTGTGGACGCCTATGACGCCATGCGGTCGGACCGCCCCTACCGCAAGGGGATGACGCGCGAAGCCGCCTTCGAGGAAATCAGACGCCACTGCGGTACCCAGTTTGATCCAACGGTCGTCGAGGTCTTCATGCGGCGGGCGGACGAAGTCGAGAAAACAGGAAACTGGACCGGTGATCACCACGCATAAGATCACGCAAAGGCTCAAATTCGTAATCGTCGCTCGTTCGTTGACGGCATGAGAATGGCAGCCACTTCAGGACGGCGTTTCTGATCGCGAAGATCAGATCGAGCACGGCAGCGTTGGTTGCGTCTTCACCACAGGGCATCCGCGATAAAGGACAGGATCAGTAACGTTCCAAACACCAACTGCAACTGGGCTGAGCGGGCGTCCAGCATGGCAAACCTATCCGGTTGCGTCCTCCAGTCGGGCATTGCCAGCTTCAGAGCCATCGGCAAAGCCAGCAGAACCGCCAGCGTCGACAGCGGAGCCGCGGTCGGAAGGACCTCCACGTGTGCGCCCACAAGGAACGCGATGACCAGTGCGAAGGGTCCCAGCATCAGGATGCGGTAATAGGCCCGCGATGCCCCGTAGCCAAGCCGCACCGCGGGGGTGCGGCAAGCCTTGGCTGCATCGCTGTCGATATCACGCCAGTTGTTGGCATGCAGGATGCCGATGCTATAGGCCACCAGCGGGAGGGCCCATAGGATGGGCTGCCAGGCGAACCGCTCGGTTTGTACCCAGTACGCGCCGAGGACCGGGAGCAGACCGAATGCAACAAGAATAGCCAAATCACCAAAGCCGACATATTTGAGACACCAGCCCGAACGCGTGTACCCCAGCACGACGACCATGCCCGCCAGCCCCAGCCAGAGCACAACCCAGCCGGCAAGCCACACCAGCGCCAGACCGAAAAACGTACCCAGTCCGATACAAAGCCAGGCCGCCCGTTGAACCTGACCGGACGTCAACAATCCCCGGACCACAGCCCCGCTCCCGGGATTTACCTGCACATCCAATCCGCGCCGATAGTCAAAACAGTCATTGAACAGATTGGCGGCGGTGTGGAAGCAAAGCATTCCCGCCATCGTCAGGGCAAAGCGTCCCCACAGGAACGGAGCGCCGCTGTGCCAGGCCAACACCGCCCCCAGCACCACCGGGAAAACCGATGCCGTATACGCGAATGGCCGGACCGCCACCCACCAGACGCTCAGCTTTGAATGTGTCTTGCTCATCGTTACTCCATGCCTGGGCTCTTGACCTGTGATCAAATACCGTTCTGGACGAGCTTACCGCAACCAGCCAGGTAATAACAATAATCGAAATCGGTCATTTCCGTGATTTGTCCGGTTTACATGACCTCGCGTATTATGGCATGATGAAGCTTCTATTGATTTTCGACCATTACGTTACTGATTCAACATTCACCTTACATGAACGTGCTAACGACAACCTTAAGCGAAGAGGGCGACCTTCAGGCGGTGCGCAGCCTGATCAGGGAAACCCTTTATGCCTCTTCGATGAAAAGCCTGATCGGGCGCTGCGCCGCCGAAGTCTGCGGCGGCAAGATGCTGCGCGCCCGGCTGATCCTGGCCGTGGGTCCGGCGGCCGGCATGGCGGCGGAACACCGGTTCCTCGCTGCCGCCAGCGTCGAAATGATCCACTCGGCCAGTCTGCTGCATGATGATGTGGTTGATGGCGGACTCGAACGGCGTGGACTGCCTGCCTTCTGGGTGTCGGAAGGCACCAAACTGGCGGTTCTGCTCGGCGATATGCTCGTCAGCGCCGCCTTCGGGCAGATTCAGGGCATCCTGCCGGACGCGATTCCGCTGCTGGTGCAGACACTGCAGGAGATGTGCAACGCGGAAATTGATCAGGAATTCCTGATCGACCGACAACAGGGCGATTGGGAGACCTGCGTCAGCATCGCCCGCCGCAAGACCGGCAGCCTATTCGGGTTTACCGCCCGCTGCGCGGCCGGTGCGGATGACAAACTGGCCGCCGCGCTGTTGCGCGCGGGCTATGCGCTCGGCACGGCCTACCAGTTGGCTGACGATCTGCTCGATGAACGCGAGGATGTCGCCAATGCCGGCAAGACCCTCGGCTCGGACCGACGCGATAACAAGCTCACCGCAACCGTGTTCCAGTTCCCGGGGCAACCCGACCCCGACGCGCATATCAAAACCTTGCTGCTGGACGCCGAGTCTGAGCTGGATGCCTGGCCCACGGTTAAGACCGCGTGGAAACGCTACGCGGCGGACACGATCATGCCTGTTATTCTGTCGTTTACTCGATTCGATCCCATGGAGGAGGCTGCTGTATGAAGATGACCGGTGGCTATCTGCCGAAAATCGCGGGACAACCGTCAGGAACGGTGCGGGCAGCGGATATTCCCGCGCGCCTGGTGATCGCCCTGCACCAGGACGGACTGGTCTTCCACCCGGCGGTCCCCGACGGGGCCAAGGTGAATGCCGGCCAGATCGTGGCCGATCGGGAGCACACTGGCGGAAAACTAGGCTTGCCAGCACCGGCGGGCGGAACGATCCAATTCGAGGAGGATACCAAAGGCTTGCCGGTCCGCCTGGTGTTGACAGTTTCCGACCACACCCCGCCGCAACCAGGGAAACGGTTTACCCCCGGCAAAGCCACGCCAGCCGAGCTGCGCCAGGCACTGGCTAAGGGCGGCGTCTGGCAGCGGCTCTGGAGTTCCGCCAACGGCGGCATTCCCCCGCTCGACCCAGCCACCGAGACGCCAGCATGCATCTTGGTCAACATGGTGATGACGGAGCCATTCCGCGCGGACAGCACATCCCTTCTACAGGACGAACGCAAGTCATTCCTGGCCGGACTGGCCTTCCTGCCGACCATGCTGGCTGATGCCGGGCGGTTGCACTTGGCTACGACAAGACCACAAGCCGCCGCAATGGAAGCCATGATCTCATCGGCATCCTTGCCGAAACCGCCGGTCATCGAGACGGTGCCGTTGCGTTATCCGATCGAGCATCCGCAGGTGCTCAGCGACGCACTACGCCGGGCCAGCGGCCAGCCGTCCGGCATCATCTGGGTGCTCGATTGCCAGACCGTCGTCGCTCTTGGGGCCTGCCTGGAAGACGGCATCCCGCTGCACTCGCGCCTGCTGGCGATTGGCGGGCCGGGTGCAACGCACCCCATTCATATCCGCGCCCGTATCGGGACGCCGCTGAACAGCCTGCTTAATGCGGCAGAAACCGACGGCTCGCGGCTGGCGTTGCGAGGCGGCCTGTTCCAGGGGGAACCGGTGACCGAAACCTGTAGCGTCGAGGCACATGATGATGCCCTGTTCCTGCTGCCGCGCACCGATACCCGCGAATTCCTCGGGTTCGTCACGCCCGGCTTCGACCGCCGCTCGATCCTGCCCTGCTTCGCCAGCGGCCTGACCGGTGCCGCCGACCGGCACGTCTCGGTCTCTTTGCGCGGGGAACGGCGTCCCTGCATTGCCTGCGGGCTTTGCGAGAGCGTCTGCCCGGTCGGGCTGATGCCGCAGGTGCTGCATCGCTACCTCTACAGCGACGCCATCGACAATGTCGAGGCCACCGGCATTGACCGCTGCATCGGCTGCGGCCTGTGCACTTACGTCTGTCCCTCGAAGATAGACCTTACCCACCAGTTCCAGATGGCGCGCGAGCGGATCCACCAGGAGCGCGCCGAGGTGGCCGCCGCCGAGGCAGCGCAGCAGCACCGGGAGGAAGCCCGCCAGAAGGAACTCGCGCTAAAGAAGAACGGCAAACGATGAAGCTGATCAAGAACATCCTGGAATCCTGCCGCCCGCTCTTCGAGCCGCGTGGACGGTTGCGTCCGCTCTGGCCCGTCTTCGAGGCGGCCGACAATTTCTTCTTCTCGCATCGCGAGGAAACGCGCCATGCGCCGTACGGACGGGACCCGATCGACGTGAAGCGCTACATGTCGCTGGTCATCTTGGCCCTGATGCCCGCCTTCCTGGCTTCGCTCTACTTCTTCGGTCCGCGTGTACTGCTGCTGGTGCTGGTCTCCTATGTCGCCGGTGGCATTGTCGAGGTGACCTTCGCGATTGTGCGCAAGGAGGAGATCAACGAGGGGTTCCTTGTAACCGGCTTCATCTTCCCTCTGGTGCTGCCGCCGGGGCTGCCGCTTTGGATGGTGGCCGTGGGGTCGATCTTCGGCGTGCTGGTCGGCAAGGAGATTTTCGGCGGGACGGGACGCAACCTGTTCAATGCCGCCCTGGTGGGACGCTGTTTCCTGGTCTTCGCCTATCCCGTGCGCATGACCGCTTCCTGGCTGCCGCCCGGCCCGGAGAAATGGCTGCAACTGCCGGGAAGCCTCGCGGCGACGGCGGCGGATGCAACCACGATGGCCACACCGCTGGGCCTGGCCAAGAGCGGGCAATCGGGCAATTGACATCGCTCTGGAGCCTGCTGACCGGGAATATCGGCGGCTGCGCCGGCGAGACTTCGGCCATCGCGATCCTGGCCGGCGGCCTGCTGCTCGTGGCGGTCGGGGTCGCCAACTGGCGCACGATCATCGGCGGGATTGCCGCCCTGCTGACCACATCGGCCATCCTGCACGCCGCCATGCCGGTTACCATGCCCCCGCCGCTATTCCAGTTGCTGGCGGGAGGCTGGCTCTTCGGCATCATGTTCATGGCCACCGACCCGGTCAGCGGTCCCGTGACACTCGCGGGCAAATGGACTTACGGTATCCTGATCGGGGTGCTGACCGTGCTGATCCGCGGTTTTTCCGGTTTTGTGGAAGGGGCCATGTTCGCCATTCTTTTCGGCAACATCTGCGCCCCGCTGATTGATGAGGCGGTTATCCGGCTCAAGCGCCGCCAGTATGCGCGGCAAAGGAGGGTATCGTGAATCAACCCTTGAAAACACTAGCCTTCGCAACCGTACTGGGCATCATCTGCTCGAGCCTTCTGGTCGGTGTCACGCAAATCACGCGCCCGTTACGCGAAGCGAACGAGAAAGCCGAACGCGTCCGCAACACCCTGATCGCATTGGACGCGCCGGTCACCGCCAAGACGCCGGCGGCCGAGCTTCTGGCGGTTTACGAGCGCGATATCCGCCTGAAGGATCAGGCCGGCATCCAGGTCCTCGCCTATCATCCGAACGGGGTGGATATTCCGGTCGCCATCGCCGTCCCCTTCAGCGGCGCTGGAGCCGGACATGCAAACGATCCGCGGTGTCCGCTTCTACAAGCAGGAGGAAACCCCCGGCCTTGGTGGCGATATCGCCGCGGATGCCTTCCAGAAGCAGTTCAACGGTAAAAAGCTCCTATCCGCCGATGGCCAGCCCGGCGTTCGCCTCGTCGCCGCCGGTACCGCGAGCGGACCGAATACCGTGGACGCGATTACCGGCGCGACGATGACATCGGACCGGGTCGAGGAGATGC
>JAIFLS010000055.1 GCA_020048935.1 bacterium
TGTAGGCGGCCGGGTTGCCGACCGTGCCGTCCGTCCGGCGCTTGCGCGGGAGCACGGCATCCATCCAGGCCCCGCCGCGCTTGGTCTCGGGACGGCTGTAGGGGTCGAGATAGAAGGAGGCCAGCGGCTGGCCGGCGGCATCGCGCACCCGGAAGAAGCGGACATCCGGATGCCAGACGGGCGTCTGGCCGTCGGCGGCCTGGATGGTGACGCCGAAGAGGCGCTGGGTGATCTCGAAGAGGGCATCAAGCACGACCGGGAACTGGAAATAGGGCCGCAGCGTCTCGTCGTCGAAAGCAAAGAGCGTCTTGCGCATCCGTTCGCTCCAGAAGGCGATATCCCAGGCCTTCAGCGGTTCCGGTTCGCTCCAGAAGGCGATATCCCAGGCCTTCAGCGGTTCCGGCTGGCCATGCTGGCGGGCGAACTCGGTGAGCGCCGCGTGTTCGCGTTCCGCCGCCGGGCGGGCGGCCTCGCGCAGTTGATCGGTCAGCCGGTCGACGGCGGCGACTTTTTCCGCCATGCGGCTTTGCAGGATCAGGTCGGCATAGGAGGCGGTATCGAGCAGCGCGGCTATTTCGCGGCGACCGGCAAGAATGCGGTCGATCAGCGCCGTGTTGTCGAACTCGCCCTCGGCGGCGCGGGTGACAAAGGCGCGATAGAGCGTCTCGCGGTGATCGCGGCGTTCGCTGTACTGCATGAATGGTACGAACAGCGGGGCTTCGAGCGTGATGTGCCAGGGGCCTTTTTCAGGCGAGCTTGCGTCCTTGCCAGCCCGGCGGGCGGCGGCGGACGCGGCGGCCAGCAGCGAGGGGGGCAGGCCGGCGATCTCGTCAGCCGACTTCAGTACCAGCGCGAAGGCCTTGGTGGCGTCCAGCAGGTGATTGGAAAACGTTGTGGATGCGGCGGCCAGTTCGTCGCGCAGGGTGCCCATGCGTTCGCGCTTCGCGGTCGGGAGTCCGACACCGGCGGTGCGCGCGCCGAACATCGCGCTGGTGATCAGGCGGCGGCGCGCCTCGTCGAGCCTGTTCCAGGTATCGCCCTCGCGTATGGTGCGCATGGCCTGGTAGATCGGTTCGCTCTGGCCTGTGCGGGTCGAGAAGGCGACCACCTGCGGCTGGAGCGTCTCATGCACACGGCGCCACTCGGGCGAGACAATGCCCCAGGCGTAGTCCAGCGGTTCCATCAGCGCAAAGAGCGGTTCCATGCAGCCATCCCACGAGGGGGTGGCATCGGTCTCCAGCCGGGCGAGCTGTTTTTCCGCCGTGGCCAGGATGCGGGGGATGGTCTCCTCGGCCAGGGCGGGGGTGATGCGGTCGAAGGCCGGTAATTGGTCGGTCAGCAGCAGCGGGTTGGACATGATCGGTCTCCGGGGCGGTTTGTCTTGTTGCGTTCTGTCGGGTGATGACGGTAGCGGGATTCGTCGTCGTCGTCAAGCGGTGGTGACTGAAGAATGCGCTTGATTTGGCGGGCCTCTCGGGTATGGTGCGGTCTGGTCATTGGGTTGGCACGATAAAATATCCAGGAGACGGGCGTTTTGCGGATGAGGCGGCGGCTGGGATTGACGGGCAGATCCGGGCGACCAAGGAGCTGGGCTGGACGTTGATCGAGAGCCGTAATATCGACGGAAAGAACATCCACGACATATCTGATGAGGCTTTTGACGTGGTATGCGGCAAGCTGGCCGACGCTGGCGTGAAAATCAACTGCTTCGGCTCGGCGATCGCCAACTGGCGCACGCAGATCACCGATCCCTTCGACAAGACACTGGATGAAGTCCACCGCGCCATCCCGCGTATGCAGCGGCTGGGCTGCGGCATGATCCGCATCATGAGTTTCGCGGTGCTCAAGGATCGCGGGCCCGAGGACCAGATGGAGGCGGAACGCTTCCGGCGCATGCGCGAGCTGTACCGGCTGTTCACCGACGCCGGTATCACCCCCGTGCATGAGAACTGCATGAACTACGGGGGAATGGGATGGACCTATACCCTGAAGCTGATCGAGAACGTGCCCGGCCTGAAGCTGGTGTTTGACACCGGTAATCCCGTCTTCACCGATGACCGCAGCAAGCCCGAACCGTATCCGAAGCAATCGGCCTGGGAGTTCTACCGCAAGGTCAAGGAGCACGTCGCCTATATGCACATCAAGGATGGCGTCTGGGATCCGGAAGCGAAGAAGTCGAACCATACCTATGCCGGAGAGGGGCAGGGAGACGTCAGGCGCATCGTCAAGGACCTGCTTGATAGCGGTTATGACGGCGGGTTTTCGATGGAGCCGCATCTGGCCGTCGTGCATCACGATCCGAGTATTCAGTCGCCGGAGGCCATCAAGTACGCCAACTATGTCGAGTACGGCCAGCGCTTCATGCAGTTGGTGGAATGCGCCCGTAACGGCGCCTGATGCTGAGCATTCCGGCTAAAGGGCGTGTTGATATATTCCACGAGCGGCTCGGGAGGGACGCCGTCCTCGGCGTCCGCTGCGCATCAGAAGGTGAATGGCGAAGCCTTTTTGAAAAGCAGCGTGGCTAGACGGGCGTTCGGACAGCGAGACGCTGTCCCTCCCGTTGTGTATCCAAATAAATCAATACGCCCAAAAGCCGGTACTACAAACAAGACCGCCGCCCACTGGGTGGGAGAATGCGAGGATGGTAACTTTTGGAGAGAGAGAATTGAACATCCAATAACCAACGCCCAAGTTCGGGAGCCTTTCCTTGGATGTTGGGCGTTGAAATGAATAGGTAAGCCGCTGCTGCTCAGTCGCCGGGCACTTCGATCGGTTCGCGCAGGCCATACTTGCGGACGAGGCGCTGGAGGTAGGCGCGCTCGATGCCGGCCTGCTTGGCCGCCTGCGAGACATTGCCATCGTGGCGCTTGAGCAGGTCGGTGACGTAGCCCAGCTCGAACTCCTGGACCAGCTCCTGCTTGACGACCTTGAACGGGCGCTCGGAACTGACACGCTCGCTCGGACGCGGCTCGTTGCCGCCACTGCCGAGATAAAGGAAGGAAGCCAGGTCGATCGGCTGCTGGTCGCTGTTGCTGGCGATCTCGACGAGGTTGCGCAGTTCGCGCACGTTGCCCGGCCAGTTGTGGCGGGCCAGCGCCCTGGCGGCGGTGTCGATAGGCGGCAGGTGCACCTGGGCCGCTTCCTCGCCGAGGAATTCGCGCATGAATCGCTTGGCCAGCAGGGGGATGTCGTCCTTGCGCTTACGTAACGGCGGGATATCCACGCGCATGACCGAAAGTCGGAAGTAGAGATCCTCGCGGAAGTTGCCGGCATTGACCTCCTGCTGCAGTTTCTTGTTCGTGGCCCCGATGATGCGCACGTTGATCGACCTCACGCTGTTGCTGCCGACACGCTTGACCTCGCGCTTCTCGAGCACGCGCAGCAGTTGCGGCTGCAGTTCAGGTGCCAGATCGCCGATCTCGTCAAGGAAGACGGTGCCGCCGTCGGCCGCCTCGAAGGCCCCGACGCGGTCGGTGATCGCCCCGGTGAAGGCCCCCTTGGCATGCCCGAACAGCTCGCTGGCCACCAGTTCGCGGGCCAGCGAGGCGCAGTCGATCACGATGAACGGTTTGTTCTTGCGCGGGCTGTGCTTGTGGATCTCCTCCGCCAGGACTTCCTTGCCGGTACCCGTCTCGCCTTCGATCAGGATGGTCGAATCCGTCTTCGCGTAGCGTTCGGCGAGGTAGAAAACATGGCGCATGGCCGCGCTCTGGCCGTGCAGCCGTCCGAAGGACGAGGCCGGGCTGAGCCGGTATTCGCAGGTCTCCTGCAGCGGGCAGAACACCAGCCGGGTGCTGCCGAGCTGGAACTCGGTACCGGTACCGAGAAAGGCCACCTGGATACGGACGCCCTGCACATAGGTGCCGTTTGTGCTGCCCAGGTCGCGGATGGCATACCCATCGGTAGTCAGCTCGATCTCGCAGTGCCGCCGGGAGACCGTTGCATCATTGACCACCAGATCGTTATTGACGCCCGAGCCGAGCGAGACCGTCTCGCTACTGACAATGAACTCCTTGCCAGTCAGCGGTCCGCTGACCACCAGCAGCTTGCATTTCTGGATCAGCAGGCTGCGCCCGTCGCCTGCCGGACGCAGGAACAGTGTGGGGCTGGTTGCCTGATCGCTGGATAGTTGTTCCGCCATAAAACCGCGCCCTTGTAGGATGTATACTGAAGTATGCGCACGATATTAAGGATGGATACACCAGTATGCAAGCTGTTTTTGGACGGTTATCCTGCAAACATCCCGGTCAATAAAGTACGTTCGGCTGAAGACGATGAAGAGCAATACCACCGGTGATGAATCTAAAAACGGAATCTATGGGATGCTAGTGAAAAACAGGTGAATCATGATTAAAGCTAAACTCTTGCGAATGTTGATGCTGGCTCTCGCATTCTCCTTCTTGCTTGGTATTCCCGCTGTAAGCGCCAATCTTTCCCCTCGCCTTCCAGCAGATAAGTCGGAGCGCCCTTCGATCATGCAGCGTTATCAGGCCCAGCTTCAGCAGGCCAAAGCCAGGGGTCAGGATACCCGCACCGCCGAAACCCTCGCCAGTCAATCCAATGCCGCCATGCATTCGGGCGACCGTCACAAGGCCCAGCAACTCATGCAGAAAGCCATTGAAGCCCTTTCCGCCGGTGCACCGGCTGCGAGCTCAAGCCAGGACCACTCCCCGCGACCTGTTACATTGCCTCCCCCACGTTCAGCAGAAGGCTCAAGCCCGGTGTTCCTCCTTGCATTCACGCATCACTACAGCGGGCCCGGCGGCTATTATCCCACCTCTTCAGAAGTCCGCGAAGCCGGGGAATTCTTCATCAGAGCAAGGATTCCCGGAACCCTCTTTTTTGATGGTATCCTGGTTGAAAGACTGCAAAAGGAGGATCCCGCACTGATCCAGCAGATTCGCAACTGGAATCTGCCACTTGGCTATCACGGCGAGGAAACGCACGGCCCGTACCCCGTTGCTTCTGAACTCCTGGGGGAAATCCACACGCTTAAGGAGGCGCAGGGCTATCAGGGACCGTGGTCACTCACTACCGGCCAAAACTGGGATAACGCCGTGAAACTGGTCGAGGAGCGCTATTCTTATGCTCGCCCCTATGCGATCGACCCCGATACCCGACGGATTCAGCGGCTTAATCCCTCCGCAACCGATCGGTCCCGTATCGGCGGATTGAAACTGGTCCAGCAAGCCTTAGGCAGGGATGTATCCATGATGACCAGTCATTCTCTGGAAAGCGCCCCGGAAGGCTATGCGTTTCGCCGCATGAGCTCGTTCGGTTTCGATCAGCCCGCCGTGCCGATCGCCCTCCACGCGCTCAGGATTTTCAGGATCGGGGATGTGGCTGATCAAGTCATGAGTATCGCCGGAAAAGACGAGAGCATTTTCTGGTATATGGGTCGCCTGCACAGCAAAGGTGACGAAAACGGTGAGGCCGGAGGATTCCGGCTCGGCGCACTCCGGGCCAAGCTTCAGGAACTTGACCGCACTCGCCCACGCCTTCTTCTCGTCGGCTTCAACAAGTTCAAGGACGGCATGGATACGGCCCAATACCTCGAGACCGAGTTCTTTCCAGCCAACCCAGGCAGTTGCTGGGTTACGGGTGACACGCTCGCTGATCACTTTGAGCCCGAGAAAGCCTATCGTCCCTCAGTGGCCGACCAGTTGGCGCTGGCCCACTGCGTTACCAGCGGCTGGTCTCAACGCCCGCCAGACCTGCTGGCCATCAACGGCCGCGTGTTCTCTCTGGCGGATGCGTTTGAATGCTTCGCGCGCGCGCTGTTTCAACGGCACGGCACCAATTCGCCTTCCACTGGAACGGAATTGCATGCGCTTTACGGGCCCGTCACGGAAAGCGGAGCCCCGCTTCTTCGCCAGTCTGCCAGCCTTGAGATAGGGGCCATTCACGTCGCCGCTCAATTCATGATGGAGACGATGGATCGCTCCACAGGCGACCGGTTTATCCCTGCCCGCATAATCGTTGGCTCCTCCTGCTTGAACAGCGCCGAATTTCTTTACGCCATGGCGGCCACACTCCTCGCTGGGACTAACCGCACCGTAGTCGTTCCCCCCTCCCAATTGTTTCCCCCTTACGCTGACTTGCTCCAGGCGGTATTTAAGCCCAAGGCCGCCCAACCCGTTTGTTATACCCAGGGCCAGCTTTGGACAGTAAAACCGGTGCGGCTCAAATCATCGGCCTCAAGTCCAGCATCAACCCCGATGGCAAACTCCCTGCATCTCGCCACCAACGGACTTCCAAAATCTATTCGTCTGGTTTTCGCCTCCAATCTCAACAGCCAGGGAGGATGTCATCGTGACGACCCCAGTGGTGCCGATCTTTATTACGCTGAGTACAATCTCGAAACCGGAAAAGCATCCCATCTGCGCCGCCTGACCTCCCGCACGGGCCCCGAATGGTTCCCGGCCCTTTCTCCGGATGGACGCTCTGCGGTGTATGATCAAACCATCACACCCTCTCCCGGGATCCCCGCCGGCCACGAACTCTGGCAAATCGATCTCACTCAGGACCGCCAGAAGCTGCTTGTGGGGAACGCGCGTTTTCCCGCCTTTGATGTTGCCGGAAGGTTCCTTTACTACTCCCAGCAGAATCGCAAGGATCACAAGATCGTGCGTTCGCCGATCATGCAGGGTACCAACAACTGGCTACGACTTGGCACTGCAGAATCACTCGCTACCCCGGGCGCAGGCGGGGAATCGGTTGAGGATCCTTCCCCCCTGCCGGACAACTCGGCGGTCGCGTTCCATTGGAAAACAGGAAATCAAGGGGCCAGCGTTGCACTCATGCCCTTCACCGGAGGCCCGGTACAATCCCTCAGCGATGGCGATGGCTGCGGCCATGTATCCGTCAGCCCGGATGGGCAGTCTATTGCCTGCACACGATCACGAGACGGACACCTTGTCATGATCCGCCGCTCGAGCACTGGCTGGGCGCCGGGGCAGGTCCTGCCGCTCTCCACTGATACCCGCGATTATCAGGATGATGACGAGCGATTCCGGACCGTGCGAGAAGTTCGCCACAGCTATGTGGAATGGGTGACGTCGCGCCTTCTTCTGGTTACCACGCATGGTGCCAATGCTCCGAGGAACTTCCAGTTGGCACGCCTCTACCTGGTGGTTTTGCAGGACGATCAGAAGCCCCCCCGGCGCATCAATCTTTCTGCCGCCATTGAACTCCTGGCCGGACAAAAACAAAAAGATTTCTGCTCTGCTTCATCCACCCCTATTCCATAACCCGGCAAGGAGATGCGACGATGACAACAGCGATCACCCTGAATCGCTAGGCTGATTGCAGGACTTGAAGCGTTACCGAGTCGACCATGTCCTTGACCTTTTCGCGGTACGTGCCCATATGCGGGGCGACCAGGTGGGCGTTGAGGCAGGCCATGTCCGTCCAGGCCTCGACGATCACAACCGCGTCGCCGCGCAGCGGGCCCTGGGCCGCCAGACCGGAGTCGATATCGATGGCTGGTGTATAGCCATGGCAGCCCTGCTCGGCGAGGACGGCTGGCACATTGGCCATTAGGTGTTTCAGGAAGGCGGAACGGGTGCCGGTTTTCAGGTTGATCGTTGCGAGTACGTGTATCATGTGGACTCCTTTTGCTTTTTCATTGTTTGTGATTTATGTGCATTTTGTGGCTGAAAATACCGAGCGCAAGTCTCTGTGTTCCTTGCGATCTTTGTGGTGACTATAGTCCTGCCGGGCTGTCAATCATCTGCCCGCCGCAGGACGAGTACGCCGTTGTTGCCGCCGAAGCCGAAGCTGTTTTTTAGGATATAGGGTCGCTTCAGGGGTGCGGGCGTTTTGCCGGTGAAGCACAGGCCGGCGGCGGCCTCGTCCGGGTTGTCGAGGTTGAGCACTGGCGGCAGGATGCCCTTCTCGAGCGAGAGGACGGCGGCGAGCGTCTCGATCGCGCCGGACCCGCCTAGCAGGTGCCCGAAGTAGGGCTTGAGCGAGGCGAGCGGGATCGTGGCGGCCGCGGCCCCCAGCGCCATGCGTATGGATTCGCATTCGGTCGGGTCGTTGGCGGTGGTGGCGGTGCCGTGGGCGTTGATTGCGCCAAGGGCATCGGGCGCGATGCCCGCGCTTGAGAGCGCCGCGCGGATGGCGCGCGCCTGCCCTTCGGCATCAGGGGCGGTGATGTGCTTGGCGTCGGACGATTCGCCGTAACCGGCAATCTCCGCCCGGATGGTCGCCCCGCGGGCCTTGGCGCTTTCCAGTGTCTCAAGCACCAGCGCGGCGGCTCCCTCGCCGATGACGCAGCCGTCGCGATCACGGTCGAACGGGCGGCAGGCACGGGCCGGATCCGGGTTGGTAGACATGACGCCCAGGCGCTCCCAGGCCGCGAAGGTCAAGGGCTCGAAAATGGTGTCCGAACCGCCGCAGAGGGCTTTGTCGATATAGCCGTCCTTGATCATGCGGTAAGCGATTCCGATGGCGGTGGTCGACGAGGTGCAGGCGGCGGTGACGACATAATTCGGTCCGGTGAGCCGGTAGCGGATCGCGATCTGCGAGCAGACCGCGTTGGCCATGCAGCGCGGCACGCTTGTCGGGCGCAGGCCCTTGATACCTTTCTCGTGCAATGAGCGGACGGACTCGCTGTAGCTCTCGGCGCTGCCGATGCCGGTACCGAAAAGGGTGGCGACCTCCTGCGGGACGGGTGTTTCGCCCTCGGTCAGCAGACCGGCCTGTTTCAGAGCCTGATCGCTGGCAAGCATGGCACCGTCGACGGTGATATCGTTATAGCGGGCGCGGATCTGCTGGAGCGCGGCTATCAACTGTTCTCGGTCGATGGTGGCGCCGACGGTGGTTTTGAACTCGGCGGTGTCGAGATGCGTGATGGTGCGTATCCCGGTCTGGCCCGTGACCATGCGGTTCCAGAGTTCGGCTTCATTGAAGCCGAGGGCGGAGACGGTGCCCATTCCGGTGATGACGACGCGACGTGGATTTGACATGTGAGGCTCCTTCATGGGTTGCCCGTCCAGAGGCCGCCATCGACGTGCAGCACCTGGCCGGTAATGTAACTGGATGCGTTTGAAAGCAGGAAGGCGGTGGCATGGCCGATATCGGCCGGGGTACCGAGGCGGGCAAGGGGGATTGCCAGGTCACGGCGCATGGTCTCGGTGAGCGCGGCGGTCATGTCGGTTTCGATCATGCCGGGCGAGATGGCGTTGACGCGGATGTTGAAACGCGCGGCCTCGAAGGCAAGCGAATGCGTCAGGCTGACGAGGGCGGCCTTGGAGGCGGCGTAGTCCGCGCCCATCCATTTGCCGGGGCCGTGGGCGGCGAGCGAGGCGATGTTCACGATCGCGCCGCCAGTACGGCGCAGCGGGGTATAGGCCGCCT
>JAIFLS010000178.1 GCA_020048935.1 bacterium
CGGTTGTTTTCCGACTGTAGCAGACGTCCGATCTCCGCCAGGCAGCGCACATGCGGGCCGGTCTGGACCGATGAAGAAAGAATCAGGATAATAATCCTGGAGGGTTGACCATCGGCACTTTTGAAATCAATCCCTTTCTGCTTCAGCCCGACAGCCACCAGCAACCGGTCAATCGAAGCGGCTTTCCCGTGCGGGACCGCCAGCCCGTTTTCAAGACTGGTGCTCATCTTCGCCTCGCGCTCCATCACCACGCGCACAACCTCTTCAAAATTGCGCAGGCGGTGTTTTTTGTGCAGCAGGCCGATGAGCTCCATGATGGCGGCATCACGACTCGTGGCGGTCAGTTCCATTCTGATGCAGGCGAGATCCAATCCGTTCTTTAACATCTCATTGGGCATAAACCCTTCCCGGAAAGAAACCAGCCCCGCAGCTAAATACCGAGCTGCTGACCAGAATTGCCTTCCCTAGAAAAACAATTAACCATCATGCCTCTATATAAACCCTTACCGCGCGTCAATTTTTTCTTTTGGCGCCCTCCCTCCGCCCTCCCGGAACGTGCTCACAGTACTGCTATTTAAAGAAATTGCTGAACCCACCGAAATACTGCGAATAGATATAGAAATGCGAAAAGTGCAAATGACGATGTGGAAGCCATGAAAGGCAGTCGCACACCAAGAGCGTGCCGACTGAATCAAATCCGCAGAGGAATGATCCCATCCCAGCTAGTCCTGTCGCCAGAATTCCTGGTTTTCAGCCAATATAGCCAGGAACGACAGTCGTCTTGCGTCAAGCTGCAAATGGAGAACGCGAGGGGCTGCATATCCAGATGCGCGGCAAACTCGCCAAGACCCTCCATGAAAAACTCGCCATTCGTCTCCGCTACACCGATCGTGGTAATCGGCATCCCCTCGAACACTCTGTCAGAAGCACCTCGCGCCAAGCTCCAGAAAATCCCGAGCATCATCAGGCCATGCACGAAGCAGGCCAACAGACGTCGATTCCTGGAATCACGTCGAAGACTGGAAAAAAACCTGAATGTAAGTTCTCGGTTAAAAAGCGACATAGGGATCACAACCGTCTTGAATTATTCGGACATTGTGATGCTAACACCATGCCGAATTGATTTGCAACTAATTTCACCGCCCCCTCCTTCCCGTTTTCACGTCATCGCTTCAAATGCTTTACAGTTGGCGATTATACCGGCATAGTATAGCTGTACTTGTCACGGAGGTTTCATGTCGACCAGAACATCTTTTTGCCTTTTCAACGCCCGGCGACTCGGACTGGCCCTTTTGGTTGCCGCCTTGTCCGGCTGCAGGCGCCAGCCCCCGGAACCCGATGGGCTTCTGGCGGAGGCCCGCCAGCTCATGCAGGACGGGGACTTCGCCGCCGCTCGCGACACCCTGCTGCAGGTATCCGCCGAGCAGCCACAGAGCCTGACAGCCCAAGTGAATCTCGCCCTGGTATACTGGAAACTTGGCGACTTCACCGCCGCCGCCGCCGCGCTCAACCGCGCCACGGAACTCGCCCCGCAAGACAAGCGGATCTGGGAACTTCGCGCCCACCTGCTGATCCAGACCGGCAATCCCGAAGGGGCCATCGAAGTCCTCGGCAATATCAAGAACCAGGACGCCGCCACCTTGACCCTCAGAAGCCTGGCCGACCAGCGCAACGGTAATCCGGACCTGGCTCTCTACCATCTCGAGCAGGCCCTGAAACGGGATCGTTTCCATGCGCCGGCACTCCACAACCTCGCCATGCTGCAGCGCGACCAGATGGACGCACCGGTCGAAGCCATGGCCGCCTGGCGTCGTTTCCGGGAAGCCGATCCGCAGAATCCGCGCGCCGCCATACCGGACGATGCGTTCCTCGGGGAGCCTGCCACACCGGAACCCCCCGCAGACGGCACACCGCCCGGAACCGGCCCCGCCGTGAAGCCCACCTCCGGGCCAACGGTTCGCAACGCGTCACCAACCACGGAACCGCCGGCAGCACTGGCTGTACCAGTGGTGCCGCCAGTCCCCCCCGTGCCCCCCGCCACGCAAGCCAGGCCGCAACCCGTGCCGCCTGCGGCCAACCCCGCGCAGACGCCTGCAACCGCACAGGGACTGATCCAGAAAGCAAACCGCGAGATCGCGGCGGGCAATAACGACAGTGCGCTGGTCGTGCTGAAGGAGGCGGTACAACGCTATCCCGACAATGCCGATGCCGTCTGGGCCCTGGCTGCCTTCTATGACAAGCAGCTCGGTCTAAAGGAACGTGCCGACGGACTCTACAAGACCTTCCTGGCCATGTTCCCGAACGACCCCCGCGCGAAATCCATCCGGACCACCACACCACCGCCTCCGCCGAAAGCTCCACCGGCCGCCGCCTCATCCTCCCCGGATTTCTTCCAGAAAGGCCTTGAACACTACGGGCGGCAGGAATGGGACGCCGCCATTGCCGCCTACCGGCAGGCGCTCTCCATGGATCCGCGCTCGGAAAGCTGCGCCTACAACCTTGGCTTGACCTACAAGGCCAAGAACGACCTCGATGCCGCCGCCGCCGCTTTCCGTCATGCCTTGAACATCGAGCCGGATATGGTGAAATCGCTCTACATGCTGGGGCTGACCGAGATCCAGCGTAAACGCAACGCCGATGCCCTGACCCACCTGAACCGGCTCATCCGCATCCAGCCCGACTTCGCCAAGGCTCACTACCTGCTCGGAACCGTGTATCAGACGGAGAACCGCCCGGATATCGCCGCGCATCATTTTGAGCGCTTCCTTGAGCTGGATCCGGACGACAAGGCGGCCCCCCAGGTCAAACGCTGGCTCGAGCAGCACCGGAGATAACCCATGGAAGCCATGCCCGATCTCTCCATCACGGATATCCTGGCGATTTTGCTGATTGTCATCGGCGCGATACAGGGATTCTTACGCGGGCTTTCCGGCGAAATGGCACGACTGGCCGGTGCCGTCATCGCGTTTATCGGCGGCACGCTGCTGCACGAGCCGGTCGGCCAGTTCGTCAGCACCCACACGCGCATGGAAGCCAGACCGGCGCAGACACTGGCCTTTATCGCCACGGTCATCATCGCCGTGCTGATCATGCTCGCCGTCCGCGTAGTGCTCAGTAAGATCATCAAAGGCGTGTTCTCACCGGTATTCGACAAGACCGGCGGCATCCTGGCGGGACTGCTGCGGATGAGTATCTTCACCTGCATCCTCTTTATCATCATGAACATGGTTCCGGTCGATTCCCTGAACCGGCTGTTCGGCGAACAATCCGCCGTAGGCAGTTTCATGGTCCGCTACGTACCCACGGTCGAGAAGACGCTGGAAGCCGCCGGTATCCCGGCATTCCAGCGGCAAACAGAGGAACCGCAACCATGACTACGCCCGCCATGCTTCCCGACCTGCAATCCAGCCTGGTCTGCGACGATGTCCGCCAGGAACGCAACGGCAAGTTCATCCTGATCGGGATCTTCGACGCGATCGCCGTACCCCAGTACCCGGCCACGTTCCACCGTCTCTGCATGGTGAACCGCTGGTGCTGCGGGGATGGGGAATTCACACAGCAGAGCCGCCTGCTGAAGCCGGACGGCGTCACCGTCCTGACCGAGGGGAAACCCATCGCCGTCAAGCTGTCGAGCAACACCTCGACCGCGACATGCGTTGAAATCTTCCTGAATATCCAACTCGAGCATCCGGGCGTCTACTGGACGGAAATCCTGCTCGACGGCCAATTGAAACTGCGCTACCCGCTCAGGGCCGGCCTGGTACCGGCGGCACCACCGCGGCCGCCCGCTCAGCCAGCATAGCGAATTCGATCTGGATCACGATTTGTCCGGTGTCCCAATGCTGCAGGGCCTTCAAGTCCATGGTGATCTGGATGCGCCGGGCCGCCGACGACGGATCCGTCGCGCCGCTTCCCGGCAACACCAGTCGCCGGCGCTCCTCATGCAGGAACCGGCGCCAGAAACCGAGAATCAGATCCTGCATGGCATCATGCCGCGTGTAATCGTCCCCCCGGATACGCACCGGTTGACCTCGTAACGCTTTCCAGAAGGCATGCACCGAGGCATCCGCGTCACCCGGATCGTGACAGGCCAGATACTCGCCCGGATCGCACCCTTCCCTTGCCGCCGCCAGCATCAATTCCACCAACCGGCGGCAAACCGGACTTTGCAGCAATCGCAGAGGCAGGTATTCCTCCACCAGCCTGGCCATGACCGGGTCATCCGCACCCTGCACCAGATGCTCGCACAACGCCCGCTCCTCGGGGGGCATGGGCATGATACCGCTTGGCGGCTTGGCCGCCGTTGCCGATTTGCCCCCCGATGCGCGCAGCATCTGCAGTACTTCCGGCGGCGGCTCATCGGGTTCCAACTCTGGCGGCACCTCCGCATCGCCAAACGGAGACACCGATTCCGACGGAGCCCCCTCCCCTGCATCAGGGTGCACTCCTGTGCGCGCACCCTCTCGCCCGCCACCCGCCGGTCCCGCCCGGCGGGCATGGCGTTCCGCCTGCAGGCGGTGCTCCGCTTCCATCACGGCCAGGTCCGACTCCAGCGCGTGCTGCGGCAACCCCAGCAGCGCGGCCGATTCCTGCAGCATCCGTTCGCGCTGTACCGCGTTGGGACTGTGGCAAAGCGTTTCAAGAACCGCATTGGCGATCCGGGCCGTCGCCGCGATCCCGCGGGCATCCTGCTCGCGGGCGCTGAGCACGCGGATCTGGTAAGCCACCACGGAGTCGGCATGCTCAAGCCGCTCGCGGAACGCATCCGCCCCGTTCGCCCGCAGGAACGAATCCGGATCCTCGCCCGCCGGCAGCACCGCCACCCGCACGACCAGCCCGGCCTTCATGAAAAGATGCGCCGTCTTGACCGCCGCCGCCTGGCCGGCCGCATCGGCATCGAACACCAGGACGACACTGTCGGCGTAGTTCTTCAGGAGCTGCACATGATCCTCGGTGAACGCGGTCCCTTGCGCCGCGATGGCATTCGTGAAACCGTGCTGGTGGCAGCGCACAACGTCGATCTGCCCCTCGCAGACCATTGCCTCGCGCGAGGGACTGTTCACGATATGCCGCCGCGCCTTGTCCAGCCCGTAGAGCACACGGCCTTTGGAGAAAATCAGGGTCTCCGGACTGTTGACGTACTTCGGCTGCTTGGGATCCTTGATCAGGATACGCGCACTGAAGGCGATCACCCGCCCCTGGGAATCGTGTATGGGGAACATCAG
>JAIFLS010000068.1 GCA_020048935.1 bacterium
GGCGACTGACGGATTGGTATGCCCACCCCGATGTGCGCAAGGTGCTCGAGGCGTTCAACGGTGATATTGCAGATGTCATATAACGGAGGAACAGCGAAAGCAGGTGGGGCCTTTTCGGGGATGATTTACCACGAAGGCACGAAGAACACGAAAGCTTATACTCGGATTATGTAGGCAGAATAAGGAAAGGGATAGCGATATGGCGAATATGATGAAGACGATGCAGCAGGCGATTGCGATGCGCAGCAAGATGAAGAAGATGCAGAAGGAACTCGAGAAGAAGGTTGTCGAGGTCAAGAGCAACAACGGCAAGGTGACCGTCAGTGCGCGCGGGGACATGTCGATCAAGTCGATCGATTTTGATCCGACCGCGTTCGAGGACCTGAACATTGAACGCTTGCAGAAGGTGCTGGTGACCACGGTCAACGCAGCCTTGAATGCCGCCAAGAAGACGGCCGGTACCGAAATGCAGAAGATGGGTGGCCTGTCCGATATGCTGAGTGGCATGGGGGCCTAAGGCATGAGCGTTCCCGCTCTGGATTCTTTGGCCGTTGCACTAGGCCGGCTTCCCGGTGTGGGGCGTCGGTCTGCCGAGCGCATGGCGATGAAGCTGGCGGCGGAACCGGAACGGCTGATCGGGCCAATGATCGCGGCACTGGAGGCGACCCGTGAGCAGGTGCGCTTCTGCGTCCGATGCGGAGCCGTCACCGAGGCTGGTCGCAACCCCTGCCGCCTGTGTACGGATGTGGCTCGCGACGGGCGGCAGCTTTGCGTGGTCGAGGATCCATCGGATGTGCTGGCGATCGAGGCGATCGGCACGTTCCGCGGGCGCTACCACGCGCTGATGGGGAAGATCTCGCCGATACGCGGGGACGGGCCTAACGATATCCGGCTGCGCGAGCTGGTGCGGCGGGTGCGCGAGGAGGGTGTGGACGAGGTTGTGCTGGCGCTGAACACGGATCTGGAAAGCGAGGCCACCGCCGGGCTGGTGGCGGCGTTGCTGCGCGAGCGGGGCGTGAAGGTCACGCGGCTGGCCTATGGCATCCCGGCGGGCAGCGGCATCCGGTATGCGGATGCGGTGACGCTGGAGCGGGCCTTGGCCGGACGGCAGGAGGTGTGATGGAGGATTACGGCATACTCGGTCGCCTTGAAGTCTTGCGCGGCCGTATGGCGGCGGCCTGCAAGCGGGCCGGGCGGCGGCCGGAAGAAGTGCGGTTGGTGGCGGTCAGCAAAACCTATCCGCCGGAAATGGTCGAGGCGGCGGTGCGTGGCGGCTGCGACTGTTTCGGCGAGAGCCGCCTCTACGAGGCCCTGCCGAAGATCGAGGCCTGTCCGGGGAATCTGGAGTGGCACTTCATCGGGCACCTGCAGCGCAACAAGGTCCAGCAGGTGGTGCCCGCCTTCGCGCTGATCCACGCCGTGGATTCGCTGCGGTTGCTGGAACGGATCGAGACGGTTGCCGAGGTTGCCGGGCATCGGGCGGCCATCTGCCTGGAGGTGAATGTATCGGGCGAGGCGAGCAAGTTTGGTCTGGCCCCGGCGGACGTGCCGGCGGTGCTGGAAGCGGCTGAGGGCATGTCGCATGTGGATGTGCGGGGGTTGATGACCATGGCCCCGTTCTCCCCGGATTCGGAAGCGGCACGTCCGGTATTCCGGCGGCTGCGCGAGTGCCGGGATCGCTGGTCGCGGCAGAGCGGCTTCGCCCTGGAGACGCTGTCGATGGGAATGTCGAACGATTTCGAGGCGGCGATCGAGGAGGGGGCGACACTGGTGCGTGTGGGAACAGGACTTTTCGGGAAACGTCCGGCTGTGGACGGGAGGGAGTCATGCGAGTAATTGCGAACCGGCGCGGCGCCCGGCTTTCGGCGGTTTTATTGCTGCTTGGATTTGTGGCGGTTGTCGTCCTGGTGACGTGCTGGTTCGTGGCGCGTTCCGCCGGTGGTCGCAAGCTGCTGGCCGAGAAGCTTTCGGACCGGATGGGAGTTCCCGTGACAATCGGCGAAAGCCGGATCGGATGGCCTTATGAACTGGTGCTGCGCGATGTCGCGACGGCCGACTTCGCGGTGGCGGGGACGCCAGGGTTTTCTGTTGGCGAGGTGCGCGTCGCCCGTCGCCTGTACACGTGGCAGGTCACGCTGCGGCATGTCACGCTGCGGGTGCAGCAGGATGCCGCTGGCGTCTGGACGCCCCTGGTGGCGGCAAGGATAGCGGATCTGCGCCAGGCTGCCGCCTTGGACCTGGTGCGGTTGACCGAGCCGGTGCGGCTTCGGCTGCGTCTGGATGTGAGCGATGGCTCGCTCGACTGGCTGGATGCCGAGGGGCGGGTCGAGGCCTCGCTGCGCGATGTGCGTTTCCGGATGGAGCCGGTGGAAATGCCCGAGCGGCGCCCGATGACCTATTACGGGCTGCGCGTCTATGCCGCCTCCGGCGGGGCGCTTGGCAATGCCCGTGATCTCGACTGGGCGTGGCTGACGTCCGATGACCAGTCGTACGTTGAACTGGCGCGTTCGGTGCGGTATGATTCCGGGATCGAGGATACGAATACGGTTTCGCAGACGGAGGCTGTCGATGTTGAGTAAAGCGCGGGTTGAGGCCCTCCTGGCCGGTTTTGCCAGGGTGAAGGTCCTGGTGGTCGGGGATCTGATGCTGGACCGCTATGTGTTCGGCTCGGTGACGCGGATCTCGCCGGAGGCCCCGGTGCCGGTGGTGCATGTCACGCGCGAGGAATCGCGGCCCGGGGGGGCGTCTAACGTGGCTCTGAATATCGGTGCGCTTGGCGGGGGCAGCATGGTGGCGGGGGTGATCGGCGCGGATGCGGCGGGGGATGACCTGATGCAGGCGCTGGTTGCGGCGGGCATCAACATGGATGGCGTGGTCAAGGCACCGTCCGTGCAGACCACGGTCAAGACGCGTGTCGTGGCCGAGCGGCAGCAGGTGGTGCGGGTGGATCGCGAGATGCCTCCTGCGCGCTTCGAGTCCGCGGTGGAGTCGCTATGCCAGGGTCTTCCGGCACTGGTGGCGGCGGCGGATGCGGTGGTGATCGAGGATTACGGCAAGGGGGTCATCTGCCAGCGGGTCGTGGATACGGTGCTGGCGGCTGCGCGACCGGGATGCGTGCGGGTCGGTTTCGATCCGAAGGACAACAACCGGCTGGTACTGCCCTGGCTGACGCTGGCGACGCCGAACTACCGCGAGGCCTGTTTCGCGGCGGGATTGCCGGAAACACCGTTGGATGACGCGGGTGGCAGCGGCACCCTGCGCGAGGCCGGGCGGATACTGTCCGCGCGCTGGGGGACCGAACTGCTGATGATCACACTGGGGGCTCACGGCATGTATCTACTGTCAAAGGATGGAGAGGCGCGGATATTGCCCACCGTGGCGCGCGAGGTTTTCGATGTGTCGGGGGCTGGGGATACGGTGATCGCCACCGCCCTGACCGCGCTGGCGGCGGGGGCCACCCATGCCGAGGCGGCGGAACTGGCCAATCATGCGGCTGGCGTGGTGGTCGGCAAGCTGGGGACGGCGGTTTGTACCCCGTCTGAATTGCGGGGGTCCTTTGATCCGGCGGAAGGAGCGTTGTGATGCAGGTAATCGGGGTGATTCCGGCGCGATGGGCGTCGACGCGGCTGCCGGGCAAGAGCCTGGTGTCCTTGTGCGGCAAACCGATGATCCAGCGCGTGGTCGAGCGTGCACAGTCGGCGCGGTCGCTCTCGGAGGTGATCGTGGCGACCGATGATGCGCGTATCGTCGAGGTGGTGCGCGGGTTCGGAGGCGAGGCGGTGATGACGCGGGCGGATCATCCGTCGGGAACAGATCGGATTGCCGAGGCAATCGGGAAGCGCGCGGCGGACCTGGTCGTGAACATCCAGGGGGATGAACCGCTGCTCGATCCGGCCCTGATCGACCGGCTGGTCGCGCGGATGCGCGAGGATGCGGACTGGGACATGGGCACGGCGGCAGCGCCAATTGCCGATGAGGCCGATCGTCTCAGCCCCTCGGTGGTCAAGGTCGTCTGGGGTGCGTGTCACCAGGCGCTCTACTTCTCGCGCTCCGTGATCCCCTTTATCCGCGACGCATCGGACGCGGGAATGAGCGGGCTTTACTGGCGGCATCTGGGGCTGTATGCTTACCGGGTGGGATTCCTGCACCGGTTGGTGGCCGCGCCGCCCTGCGCGCTTGAACTGGCAGAGAAGCTGGAGCAGTTGCGGGCCTTGCACCTGGGGGGCCGTATGGTGGTGATAGAGACCGAGGAAACCGGCATCGGGGTGGACACCCCGGCGGATGTGGTGCGGGTGGAAAACATGATCCGGGAGATTGAACGCAATGGGTAAGACCGTAAAGATCGGTAATGTCGGGATTGGCGGCGGCAAGGCGCTGGCGCTGATCGCTGGACCGTGTGTGATCGAGAGCCGCGCAGGGTGCCTGGACCTGGCTGCAAGGCTGGTGAGGCTGGCGAAGGCGGAGTCCATCCCGTTTGTGTTCAAGGCATCCTACGACAAGGCCAACCGTACCTCCGTCGATTCCTACCGCGGCCCCGGCATCGAGGAAGGTCTGGATATACTGGCCGAGGTGCGCAGCCGGTTCGGGGTGCCGGTGCTGACCGACGTCCATACCGAGGCCGAGGCCCGCCGGGCAGCGAAGGTGGTTGACGCGATCCAGATTCCGGCGTTCCTGTGCCGGCAGACCGACCTGCTGCTGGCGGCGGGGGAGACCGGTATTCCGGTGAACGTGAAAAAGGGCCAGTTCCTCGCGGCTGCGGACATGGTCAATGTGATCCGGAAGATCGAGAGCACGGGCAACCGCAAGATCATCCTGACCGAGCGCGGCTCGTCGTTCGGGTACCAGAACCTGGTGGCGGACATGCGCAACCTGCCCGCCATGCGCGAGCTTGGCTATCCGGTGACCTTTGACGCGACGCACAGCGTACAGCGGCCGGGGGGGGCGGGGACCTGTTCTGGAGGCGACTCCTATCTGGCACCCTGCCTGGCGCGGGCGGCGGTGGCGGCCGGCTGTGACGCGGTCTTTATCGAGACGCATGTCAATCCAGCCGAGGCACTTTCCGACGGGGCCAACGCGATCGCCTTCCGTCACATGCGGAAACTGTGGATAACCCTGAGGGCGATTGATGAAGCGGTACGTTAAACAGGCCTTCTGGATCGGGGTGGGTGGATACGCTGCT
>JAIFLS010000052.1 GCA_020048935.1 bacterium
GGGGCGGCCTATGCGGGATCGCCGCATAACGCGGGGTTCGAGGTGGTGGAGGCGCTGGCGCGACGGGCGGGGGCTGGTTTCCGCGAGAGCGGGCGGTTCCGGGCGGCGCTGGCGAAAGGGGAACTGGCGGGGGAGCCGGTGGTGTTGATGAAGCCGCTGACGTTCATGAACGCCAGTGGCGAGGCGGTTGGCGCGTGGCTGCGCTGGCACCGGATGACGGAGACGGATCTGGTGGTGCTGCTCGATGATGTGGATCTGGAGCCGGGACGGCTGCGGATCCGTGCCAGGGGCGGCAGCGGGGGACACAAGGGGCTGGCATCCGTCATCCAGCACACGGGCTCGGACGGGTTTGTACGGGTGCGGCTCGGAGTCGGCCGCGGGGATGGGGAGCGCGAAGACGTGATCGCGCATGTGCTGCGGCCGCTGACGGGGGCGCAACGTGAGACGGCGGCGGCCATGGTGGCGGAGGCGGCTGACGCGGTGGAGATGATCTTGAGGCAGGGTGTCGACCGGGCGATGAACCGCTATAATACGGTCGCCGGCGCGGATGAGAAGACAGAGAGCAAGAAACAGGAGTGCGGACATTGAATACATATGAAGGTTTGTTTATTTTCCCCGAGCTGTTGAACGACGAGGAGCTGGAGGCGGCGCGGTCGCACGTGCTGGCCGAGATCCAGCGCCAGGGCGGCAAGGTACTGGGCCAGCGCAAGCTGGGCCGGCGCGAATTCGCCCGTGCGCTGGGCAAACAGCGTTCAGGGGTTTTCGTGCGTGTGGTCTTCGAGCTCGACGGGAGCAAGGTGGCCCCGCTGCGCGCCCGTTACCGGCTCAGTGACGATGTGACCCGCGTGCAGATCACCTGCGGCGACGAGCAGAGCATGGTATGGGTGCAGGAGCGCGCTGCCGAGGAAACGGCAGCCTAGTTCGGGAGGTCTGGCTGATGGCGAATTTCAACAAAGTCATCCTGATTGGCAATCTGACGCGCGACCCCGAAGTGCGCTTCACGCCTGCCGGCATGGCCGTGGCGGATCTGCGCCTGGCCGTGAACCGCCGCTATCGCGGGGCGGACGGCCAGGATCGCGAGGAGACCTGCTTCGTCAATGTGACGGTGTGGGGGAAGCAGGCGGAAGCCTGCGGCCAGTATCTCAAGCGGGGACGCTCCGTCTTTATCGAGGGGCGCCTCAAGTTCGACGAATGGGAGAAGGAAGGCCAGAAGTTCAACCGGCTCAGCGTGGTTGCCGAGCGGGTTCAGTTTCTGGGTGAAGGCGGCGGCCGCGGCGGCCAGCAGCCGGGGCAGGATCATGAGGCAGGCGGCGCGGCGGCAGTGGCTCGTCCGGCAACGCCTGCCCGGGAGCTGCACGACGTGGCGCCGCAGAATGATCACGACATGAATGATGGAGGGCCCGAGCCGCTCGAGGCGGATACGGATAATCTGCCGTTCTGACGGTGAATGGGCCACGAGAAAGAGGAAAAAGAAAATGGCACGGATGATGAACAGAAGCGAGGGCCGGGATGGCCGCGAAGGCCGGGATGGCCGTGACGACGGGCGGCGGTCACGGGACCGGGGGAGCGAGATGGCGGGGGCGGTCAAGCCGCGCCGCAGCCTGGATGGGGTGAAGGCGATCGACTGCCGGGACTACGACCAGTTGAGCCGGTTTGTGACGGAATACGGGAAAATCCTGCCTGCACGGCTGACGGGTGCGAACCCGAAACAGCAGCGGCAGATCAAGCGTTCGGTGCGCCGCGCGCGTAATATCGGGCTGATGGCCTAGGCGCAAGCAGAGAAGGATCACGATCATGGCAATAGAAGTCATTCTGATGGATACGGTTAAGGATCTTGGCGCAGAGGGCAAGGTCGTCAAGGTCAAGGACGGCTACGCCCGCAACTTCCTTTTCCCCAGGAAGCTGGCTGCTCCGGTCACGGAGGGGACGCGGCGGCAATTGGTGAAGCTGCAGCGCGATCGCGCGGCGGCAGCGGTGGCGGTGGCGGCGGCGGCCAAGGCGGCGGCGGCGAAGCTGGCCGGCGTGTCGGTGACCCTGGCGGTCAAGACCAGCGATGGTGTGCATCTGTACGGCTCGGTCAGCGCGGCGGACATCGCGACGGCGCTCAAGGCGCAGGGCTTCGAGATCGGGCGCGAGGCGGTCGAGGTGCCGGAGCCGATCAAGGAGCTGGGGGTGTTTGATGTGAAAATCCGGCTCGATGCCGGTGCGGAAGCGACGATCAAGGTATGGGTCGTCGAGGAGTAGGTTTGTATGGTCCGCAACTCGGGGGCAGAAAAGCCCGTCGCCAGGGCGGACCGTCTACCGCCCTATAGCGAGGAGGCGGAGCGGGGGGTCCTGGGGGCCATCCTGCTGGAATCCTCACGGGTGATGGACCTGGCTATCGAGAGCCAGATCACCCCCGAGACTTTCTTCGTGCCCGGCCACCGCCTGATCTACAGCGCCATGCTCCAGATGATCAAGGTCGGCCAGGCGATCGACCTCCTGACGCTGGGCGCGTACCTGCGCGGGCGCCAGGAACTCGAGCAGGTCGGCGGCGAGCTTTACCTCGAGCGGATGGTCGACTCCACGCCGACCGTCGCGCACGCCGAGTACTACATCGATATCGTGCGCCAGAAGTTCCTCCTGCGCGCCATCATCAACTGCTCGCGCGATGCCGAGGCGGCCTGCTACGATCCGGAGCAGAGCGCCGACCGGCTGCTCAGCGAGGTGGAGCAGGGGTTTCTCAGCATCACCGAGAACCAGCACGGCAGCGTGGCCATCTGGAGCGATGCGGTCAGCGAGGTGATGGAGCACGTCGAGCGCGTCTTCACGACCAAGCGCGGTATCGGCACGGCGATCTCGACGGGCTTCCTGAACATGGACAAGGTCCTCATCGGCCTGCGCCCGGCGGAAATGATCGTGCTGGCGGCGCGGCCCTCCATGGGTAAGACCTCGCTGGCGATGAACATCGCCGAGCATGTGGCGCTCGGGACCACCGACCCGGATGGCAAGGGACGGGCGGTCGGCATCTTCAGCCTCGAGATGAGCTATCCCTCGCTCGTGCAGCGCATGCTCTGCTGCCGTGCCGAGATCCCCGGTTTCCGCCTCGCCCAGGGATTCGTCTCCGACGATTTCCACCGCCGCCTCGTGCAAGCCGCCTCGGTGCTGCAGAAGGCGAAGATCTACATGGATGACACGGGCGGGCTCGACGTGATGGAACTGCGCGCCCGCGCCCGCCGGATGAAGAAGAAATACGGCGTGGAACTGATCGTGATCGACTACCTGCAGCTTCTCAATTGCCGGGAGTACGCCCGCCAGGGACGGCAGTTGGAAACGGCGGCAATCTCCTCGAATCTCAAGGCGATGGCCAAGGAGCTGGATCTGCCGGTCCTGGTGCTGAGCCAGTTGAGCCGCGCCCCGGAGCAGCGCTCGGGCGGCGACGGTCGGCCGAAGCTTTCGGACCTGCGCGACTCGGGATCGATCGAGCAGGATGCCGACGTGGTGCTGATGCTGCGCCGCCCGTGCAAGTACCCGGGATCGGAGCGCAGCGACGACGAGACGCTGGCGTTCGTGGATGTGGCCAAGCAGCGTAACGGGCCAACGGGTGAGATCGAACTGAATTTCGAGGAAAGTTACACGCGTTTCCGCGACCGGGGACACGGGGTTGATGGTTACGCGGGCGGTCCGCAGGCCGAAATCGATGAGGTGGCGGAATGAGTGGTGCAGATATGGTTACCTTTGAATACAGGACCGAAAACGGAAGACGGAAGACGGAAGACCGAACATCCAACATCCAACGTCCAACATCCAACGCCCAACGCCTATACCCGCACGCTCGCACCCCGGGTCGGTTAGCGGGTTTCCTGCTGGCTGCCTTTCTGCTTGCCTGCAGCTCTGCGTCGGCGGCGCGGATACGGGAGATCGCGGTCGAGCAGCAAGGCATGGGCCGCAGCGACAAGGCCCATGTGATGGCGCATGTGCGCGCCGAGGCGGGTAGCGAGTTCAGCGGGGCACTGGCGGCACAGGATGTCAAGCGGCTGCTTGAGACCGGCCAGTTCTCGGGAGCGGATGTTCGCGTGGAGGAGCTGGGCGGTGGCGAGCTGCGGTTGATCTACACCGTTCGTCCGAAGCTGAGGCTGGTGGAGCGTCCTCGGATCGAGGGCGTCGAGGCCTTCCGCCAGTCGAAGGTTCGCAAGTGGCTGGCGCTTGACGATGGCGATCTGGTGGACGACCAGGCGGCCGGCGTGGCGGTTCGGGCGGTGATCCAGGAGTACCGCAAGAAGCAGTATACCGAGGCCACCGGATCCTGGGCCTTCGAGACTGTCGACGAAGCGCGCGGGCTGGTGCGGCTGACCTTCACGTTCGTCGAGGGGGTGCGCTCCTATGTCGACGACATCCGTGTGGAAGGCAGCAGCGGGGAGGTCCGCCGCGCGGATCTGCGCGAGGCGCTCAAGCGCCCGTCCCCGCTGAACCCGTGGCGCTGGTTCTTCAAGAAGAAGTATGACCGCTTCGAGCTGCAGGAGGTCGAGGCGAACGTCCGGCGCCTGTACATGAACAATGGGTTCATGGATGTCGATGTCTCGGTGACGGTCGACGAGGATGCCGGTGAGCCCGGTGAGCCCGGCGAGACGGCGATCGTGAACGTCCGCCAGGGCGATCGCTACCGCTTCGGCGGCGTGCGGCTGGAGGGCGTCACGCTTTTCCCAGAGGAGAAGTTGCGGTCGCAGATGGTGGTGCGCGAGGGCGAGATGGCCTCGCTCGACGCCATCGAAAACACCGCCAGCCAACTGAAATTGTTCTACGGCGACCGCGGCTACCTGAATGCCGGCGCGCGCCCTGTGCTGCTGCCGGATCGCGAGCGGCTGGTCGTGGATATGAACTTCAAGGTCAGCGAGGGCGAATTGGTCAGGATCCGCAACATCGTCATCCGAGGCAACACGCGCACACGCGACAAGGTCATCCGGCGGGAACTGCTGGTCTATCCGGGCGAGATCTACAACCAGAGCCGTGTGCAGCGCAGCGAGAAGCGCCTGAGCAACCTGGGATTCTTCGAAACCGTACACGTGCTGCCGGAGCCGGCGGCCGACAAGGCGGAGCGGGACCTGGTGTTCGATGTCGCCGAGAAACGCACGGGCCAGTTCATGATCGGAGCGGGCTTCTCGAGCGTCGACAACCTGATCGGCTTCATGG
>JAIFLS010000048.1 GCA_020048935.1 bacterium
ATTTGCCGAATCGCCCAAGTTGGCTGAAGTTGCGCCAGAAGGAAGAGTGAGGATTCCCCCATTGATGAAGACCCCTCCGCTAAACGTATTGGTGCCGGATAGGGTAAGTGTACCAGCACCGTTCTTCTGCAAACCATCGGTTCCGGCGATATCGCTGGAGATGGTAAGGGCACGTCCGGAGGTCGTGACATCGATGGTCGGCACACCGCTGGTCCGGTCGAGTGTCAGCACATTGCCACCGGCGATGGTGTAGTTGTGGGTGGCGTCCGAGGCGGTGATGTTGCCGATGGTTATGCCGGCGTCGAGGTTGATGACACGGTTGCCCGTGATGAAGTTTCCGAGGGTGGCGGTGTTATCGGTGCCGACGGCGAAGGCCGTGTCGCCGAGCCAGTTGAGAACATCGGTCCAGTTGCCGTCTGCATCGGTGTTCCAGGTGGCGCTGGTAGCGGGCACAAAATTCGCGATGCTTGACCAGTCCGTACCTACCGCGTTTGTGACAAACCATCGATAGTAATAAGTCGTTGAATGGACCAGCCCCGAAATGGTCCTCGAGAAGGGCACGCCCTCGTTGACTGTCCCATGCAATTCCACCGTATCCCAGTTGTTCGTATCCTCCGGGAATGCCGGACTGTTCGTGCCCCAGCAAATATAGGCCGTGGCCTGAGCGCCCGCGGTCATCTGGCCCCGCAGCGTGGCCGATGAGAAGGTGATTTCTTCAGGTCCATCGGCATTGTCGACGACGGGCGTGTCGAGCGTAGCAAAACTGACGGCGGTAGACCAGCCATTCGTCGTTGCGTTCGCCCCATAGAGGCGCCAGACATACGGATTACCGGCCGACAGGCCCGTGATCTGCCCCGTCACCTCGCCCTCACTCTGTGTACCAAGGCTCAAGCGATTGGGCCAGTCGTTGGTGCTGACGGTGCCCTGATTGCTCGCATGCCAGACCAGTACACAATCCGTCAGGTTCGTGTTCACCGTTGCCGTCGCCCACGCCGCTGTCGCCAGAACATTGGTCGTTTGCGTGGCGGACCACGTTATGGATCCTGCCGCCACCGGCACTGGTGCCCCGTATTCCACGAACGTATCATGATTAGCCCCCTGGTTCATCCAGCAAGCCCAGACCCAATTCGACGAGCGAGCCACATTGGATATGCGAATCTCATCGAGAGTACCCTTCCAAGAATACGTATAGGTTGCGTCGAGTATCCCTAAATGAAAATCTGTCGATTTATTCACTACGCCCGAATTTGTATCAGCAGCAGTCCCGTCAGGGGAGCCGTTAAAGAAAAAAGCCTTCTCACTTGCCCGATCAGGATCGAAGGTAGCGGCTAGGTGTGTCCACTGATTAGCAGTCAATACAGTCGTCCCGTTGTCCCGGTCGGTTCCTACATCGAAGTACATGAGACGGCTCGTGTGAATAAAGAGCGAATAGCATATATCACCACCACTATCATTACGCTTGGAAACAATGGCACGAGGTTGTGCGTCGTTGCCAGTATCGTAAACCCAAGCTTCGAGGGTTAATTCCGTCATCCCGTCGAGACTGGTGCTGTCCGCGATCTCGATTCGCTCGTCTGCGGTCCCGTCAATGGCGGCGGCTCCATTCACCTGGCCAGAAGAATCCTGAGTGACTCCACTTGTAATAGTGAAACTGTCATTCGCGTTGGCCGTAGAGTCCTTGACGGGGCCACTTGTCTCAGCCAAATGATAGACAGCCACATACCCCTCCGACCAGACCGCCCCGTTCGTCGTGTAGGCTTCCTGGCTGTTGTAGCTCTCATCCCCCCAGCTCGCCCAGATGGAGCTGTTATGCGTCAATGCCGGCACTTGGACCCAGATAAAAGACGTGCCATTTGTATTGAAGGCTTCGATCTCGTAGTTCAGCTCCGTACCCGTCAACGTACTATTCGTCCAGAAGCGCAGATCCCAGCCACTGGTCGTATCCAGAAAACCTGTGTAATTATCGGTATTGCCTGTATTCAGCTTCACGAGTGCCGGGAAATTGGTCAATATCGCACCCCCGGGAACGTTCGTGAACGTAATCTGCATCGAATAGCCATCGGCTGCCAGTGCGTTCATGGACGTTCCTGCCAGCATTCCCACCAGCGCGAACAACACCATTCCGAACACGTTTTTCGTAGACATGGTTCATCTCTCCTCTTCATCAATGAACAACATACCCCGGCCCCACACTCCCATAATACGATAATCGGCTGAAAAGAAACAATTGCATAATTCGACATTCTTCATTACGTTTCCAAGCCACATAAAGACCAGAAACAACCGTATCCCCTGTAGCCGCGAGACGAAGGCTCGCGTCCCACGTGCACACCGCAGCGCGCCCCTCCGTGGCGCGGCTACAGAAAAACGCAAAACCTCACGCGACCACACACATCACCCCTTTAGCCGCGAGACGCAGGCTCGCGTCCCACGTGCTCGCCGCAGCGCGCCCCTCCGTGGCGCGGCTACAGAAAGACCTACAGCAAGACCTTCCAAGCAACAATCATCTTGATGATAATCCCACTCGTCGGCTACATTGCCGCGATGATGGATTATCCAAAAGCACCGCCGCGACTTTCCAGACTGCTTATCGACCGCCCCCTTTTCTTTGTGACTTTCGGCACGCACCAGCGCCGGGCGTGCCTGGCGAACCCGGACGTGTTCGGAGCCTTCCAGATATATGCGCAATCCGCTGCGCACAAGGGTATTGCGACTGGCCGTTTTGTAATCATGCCCGATCACATCCATTTTTTTGTGCGGGGCCAGCCGGATTTCGTCCTCGGCAACTGGATTGGCCGAATGAAGCAGACCATCACCCAGGCGGTCTGGCGGCGCGATGGGTGCCAGTCAACAATTTGGCAACGCGGTTTTTTCGATCACGTGCTCCGTTCCGATGAGAGCTATTCCGCAAAATGGCAATATGTGCGTTGCAATCCCGTTCGGGCGGGGTTGGTTCAAGCACCGGAGGAGTGGCCGTACCAAGGGGAAGTCACGATCATCGATCGTGCCTGACACCCCGTCCCCTGTAGCCGCGAGACGTAGGCTCGCGCTCCCGTGCACACCGCAGCGCGCCCCTCCGTGGCGCGGCTACAGGAAAGACACAAAACTCTTTCACAAATTCAGACACTCCCCGGACCCACAAACCCGCACACGCTCCCTCTCCTGTGTCAAAATGCGGGGAGAAGGTAACGCCAGGCGGGGATGATCTCGATTCCTGGCATGTTGTCGAAATCCGCAGTTTGATCGCGCCATGTGACGATTGTTGCATGAGGGCAGTTGAGCGCATCCATTGCAGCACGCAAGCCCCTTAATTCGCGCTGCCTTGTTGCCTCCGATTGCAGACTCCAACATACCTGAATCAATTCCTGAACCGCACCCGAAAGAGGATCGCGCACAACAAAATCGGTCTCCACCCCCTGCTCTGCATGGAAATACTCGATGACCGCGCCGGATCGTCTTATGTGCAAGTACACTAGATTTTCCAGCAAGGCTCCAAGATCAGCCGTGAGATCGGTTGAGGCGGCACTTAGGAGTCCTGTATCGACAAGATAAATCTTCATTGGATTTGCACGTCTCACGCGTTCATTGCGAGTGCAGATCGGCACCGGATAGATCAGATACGCATCCGCCAGATGCTCCATGAAAGCATGCAATCCGTTCTTGCTGCAGTGTAGCCCCCGGCTGCGAAAATCGTTGTATATCTTGTTGACGCTAAGTCGTCCTGCGGGTGAATGCAGAATATGCCGAACCAGTGCACGCAATGCCTGAACGGAAGTGACCCCGTGTCGTTCTATGACATCCCGCAGAATGACAACATCGAGATATTGCTGAAGCATCTGGCGGCGTGTGGCCGGGTCGAGCATGAGCGTTCCCGGAAAGCCCCCGGACCGTAAATAGGAGTCACACATCTGCTCCAGCTCAAGCCGAACTTGACTTGCAGGGGATCGCTGCGGCAATACGCCGCCTTTGGCGAGCACATATTCAGGAAAGGAGAACGGAAAGATTTCGCAGGGCAGGGCGCGACCGCGCAAACTGGTGTGGATTTCGGAGCCAAGCAAGCGCGCAGAACTGCCCGTAACGGTAACCTGGGACTTTGAATTATCGAGCAAACGCCGCACAAATTGAGGCCACCCTTCGATATTCTGGATTTCATCAAAGAAAAAGTGACACTCGGTTGCCAGGACACCAGGATTCCGGCGATAAAAAGCATCCAGCAACGGCTGGAAATCACTCGCCGCAAAACCCAGCAAACGCTCATCCTCGAAATTGATATAAAGCATCTGATCTCGCGGTATGCCCCTGGCAAGCAACGCCTGCATCCGCTGGAAACAAAACCACGTTTTGCCCGTTCGCCTCATCCCGAGAATAGCCAACGCATTGCCTGATGCAACAGGCACAGCCACCCGTCGTGCTACGAGATCAGGCAGCTTGCGCTCTTGACTGTCGGCTACCAAATTGTCGAGTGATAACTTCATGACATTGATAATGTCTTAATGAATGATATAAATCAAGAACAAACTGTCTTAATCATTAAGACACAAATCGAAGTTTGCAAATGAAATAACCAAACAACGTCCTTGACGTTTCCGAGCACACCGCAGCGCGCCCCTGCGTGGCGCGGCTACAGCAAGACCCGCCGAAACGTCTCCATCCCAGCGAGGGGGGCGCGGGGCTGGGGCTCAGTCCTTTTTGGTCGAGACGATTCTCCGTCAAATCGGCTTCTGCTTTTCAGATTTCATCCATACAAAATAGGGTGACGCATGGCAGACGCCGACATTATCCGGGCCGAAGCCCGTCGCGACTTCAGCGGTCACGACATACCAGTGCTTGCCTGGGGTGCACTCTCCATCCTCCAGTTCCAAGGCAACGCTTTGGACACCGACCTCCGTCCATGGCAGCAGCTTCCCGTCGCGCATAAGTGTGATTCGCCTGATGTTATGGGCACAGCTCGCTTCCACAGTCACCCTGAATGCCTCACCTGAAGCAAGCACCACCGTTTCTCCCATCGGCACGCCCTTGCAACGGGTCACAATCGCCACGCGCGAGTCAGACATCGCAAACGTGTACCGGTTCCTGATCGCCTCCCAAACACCATCCGGCGTGACTTCCTTGACCCAGAATCCCGTCAGGCCAAAATGATTGGGCG
>JAIFLS010000081.1 GCA_020048935.1 bacterium
GCGCGTGATAGCTCATTAAAAGCTCATTTCAAGATCCATTATCTGGCTGCTGGCATCAGCAGGCGCATAGGACGACTTGCTCGTGCTCTTGTCCTGGAGCACGACTGGCGGGTATTCAACGGTGTATTCGAGCCGGCAGGTCTTGCTCTCCTTCGGCTTCAGGCTCACCTTCCACGTCACGAGCCCTTTCGTGTCAGGTTCGGCCTCGGGCTGGATTTTCACGCGGTACACCTCGATATCCCGACTCTCCGATACCGGAATCCGGTCCGACAGCTCCACTGTGACATCCGCCTCCGACAGGTTCTCCACCCCGATGTCCAGCGCCACCTGCATCTTGTTCCTGCTCCCGCGCTTCAGGAAGCTGTTCTGACGGTCAAGCACCCGCGATAGCTTTACCTGGTCCGCGACGCCCATGAAAACCGCGAACTTCTCGCCACCCGCCGTGAAGTCGATCTCCGTCTTGCCCAGGAACGCGGAGTCCTGGAATAGCGCCACTTTCCCGGGCAGCAAAGCCTGCTTGCCTGTGTTTACCAGGTCCACCGCCCGCGCGGCATTCAGGGATGTCGCCGGCGCGGCCACGATCCGCGGCACCGCCGCCAGTTCAACCTCTCCGATCGGCACGCGTATGGATTTGCCGTCCTGTCGTACAGTCGGCTTCCCTGCACCGCTGAACTGCGCCGATGTCCCGCGGATCCGGATCTTCTCAAAAGACGCCTTCGTTCGAGTCGATGTCTCAATCTGGCGCCGAGTGTTGCCATAATAGTCGGCCATGTCTTCTTTTGGATTTATTGAATTAAACCAGAAGCCGTTCTGCGCCTCGTACGCTTTCTGTGCCTGTAGAAATGAATCGGTACCGTCAATCACCTGCTCGATATTGCCCGCGCGCCCCAGCAGGGCCCCTGCCAACTCGGGAATCCGCGATGTCTCTTCCGACGACTGTGTCGAGAATGCCAGTGCCGCCCCTTCCCAGTCCTCGCCCGTGGTCTGCGTCACCACGGCATAGGAGGCAATCTTCACTTTCAATGGATCACTGGCCGATGCCCGCAGTTCATGCCCCGGTTCCCATGTCGCCCCGGGGAGCATATACACAAGCGAGATATCAACAACCCCGCCCTTGATCCCCTCCAAGGTCACGATGACGCTGATCTGCTCCAGTTGCGCCATTTTCTGGAGCTCGGCCAGTTTCTTCTGCCGTGCCTCCAGTTCGGGCTGAAGATCGCGCCGCTGCCTGGCAATATCCCGCCTGGCTTTGGCAATATCGCTCAAGCTGGTGGACACAAAGCCGACCACCTTGCCGTAGCTCTCGATGTCCACCTCGCGGACCGCCGTATCGGCGGGCAGTTTCTCCATCGAGAACGCCTTGATCTGCTCGACCTGCGCATATTTCGCATCCAGCACCTTGACTTCGTCGTCCATCGCTTGCGCCTGGTCGTCAATTTCCATAACGGCCGCTTGCGCCTTTACCAACTCCTCGTCAGCCGGTCTCGCCAGGTAGTCCCGCTGCACCTGGACATCGGCAATGCGCCCCGGCTGACCCGCGCCAAGCGCCACCCGCACGGAAGATTCGTCCACCCATCCGGGGAGCCTGGAGAAAGAACAACGGGTCGCCCCTTCTTTCATTGTCACATGCCCCACGCGCGTCACTCGCGCACGATCTGAAAATACCGTAACCTCCGCAATGCGAGACGTCACCAATGCCGGCGCTTCATCGGGCACCACCGCCCAGCATGCCCCCGCACCAACCATCGCCGCCACCGCCAATAAGGTCTTTCTCATCTACCGCCTCCATGCTGATTGTTAAACCACGGTCACGATATCAACAGAAACGGCACGTCATTCCAAGCCGCAAATCCGAGAATGAGGGGCCGTTGATTTTCTCCAGGGTTACACGAAAGCTGTCGCCATCGTGCAAACCAGCTCGAAACGAATCATCCTGCCGAGCATGAAACGCCGCCATTGACGGTTGCCGTGGTACGTCCAGTTGTGCCAACTGGGCGCTGTGCGCGTGACGGTCTGGCTGCTGCTGTGGGTCCAGTTTCGGGAAAACTGGACCTACTTCCGTCTCTCCGAACGCATGAATGTCCCAAATGCAGGGTTGCCACCCCGTTCAAGGAAATCCACGGTACGGCTGCGCCTCCCGTGATCTTCATCGTTGCGCGGACTCTGGTCCGCTTTTTCAGCCGATGCGGCAGGCTTCGATCCGGGCCGCCGTCAGGGGGGCGGATTCCAGCGGGGGCAGCAATTCACCCCCCCGGCGGACCTCGATGGCCTCGGTTCCTTCCGGCGGGCATTTGGCATAAAAGGCGACGACCGCCGCCGCTTCCTGCAACGCCTGCGGACTGGCTTCGGCCGGCAGCAGCCCGGTCGGGCCGGGCCGGTCGCGCGTCAGCACCAGCTCGTAGTCATCCGCCGCCATGGCCGAAACCCGCGCATTGTCCGCCTCATCCCGCCCGATCACCAATTTGACCCCCGAAGGCAGACGGAAGTGGCGGCCCACCCGCAGCAGCCGCACCAGCCGGCGGTCGCTGTAGCCCTCGTGCTCGCGCAGCTCCTTGAGCCGCACGCAGAAGTTCGGCTCCGTCAGCAGGCAGCCGCCGGCCGGGGAGGGATACGACTGCAGCCCGAATTCCTTCGCCAGCGCGAACTGCGCGGTGCGCCGCCGGCCGTTCAACTCCAGCAACCGTGCCCGGTCCACCCAGCCTTCCAGCTCCGGCCTGGTCGGCGGCAGGGCCAGAGCACTGAGCGGCCGCAGAACCAGATCGGCAAAGGTGGAGTCCTGTGCGACCAGCAGCATCGCCCGTCGGGTCTGCGACATCGGCCGCTCATTGAGCACTTCGCCGGTGAAGAGGAACCGGCAGCCTTCCTCCTCCAGCAGCTCCCCCGCCTGGCGCAGCATGCGCGCATGGCAGTCAATGCACGGATTCATGCATTTGCCGAAACCGTGGGGTGCATGCTCGACCAGATCGATGATATCCTCGGTAAAGTCATAGATCCGCAGCGGCACCTGCAGCGCTGCCGCGGCCTTTACGGCGGCATCGATGCTGTAGAATGGACTGTCAAACACCACGGTCCGCACCGCGATGCCCTGCTGCTGCAGAACCCGCACGGCGAGCTGGCTGTCCAAGCCCCCGGAAAGCAGCCCGAGGGCACCGATACCGTCTGTCTTCGTCATCATGCCGTCCGTTCGTGATCACCGAGTCCGTAAAAGCCCGTTTGCCGGATCCGGGGTGTTTAAATGGACGCCCAGTATCCGGGAGGGGCGGTCAGGCGTCAACGGATAAAGTAAAATATTCTCTTTCCTTGACTTTGCGGGGCGGGAGGGGTAAAACAACGCTCCTTTGGCTGGAAATTTTATTGGGAGCCCCCCTTGGAAGGGGGTGTTCGGTGGTTTGGCGGGCCAGGCGCTGCCCGATGGTGTAGTGGTAGCACACGGGTCTTTGAAGCCCTTAGTCCTGGTTCGATTCCAGGTCGGGCAACCATAGCGGTGCCGTGGCCGGAGAGGCGGGAGAGCTGGATTTGAACAGCAATTGCAACGCAAAGATGAAAGTATTCGCTGGAAACGCGCATCCGCAGCTGGCGGCCAAGATCGCCGACTATATCGGTGCGCCGCTGGGGAACGTCGATATACGGCGTTTCTCGGATGGGGAGATCTTCGTCAAGATCTGCGACAACATCCGCGGCAAGGATGTCTTCGTGGTGCAGCCGCTTTGTCATTCACCCAATGAGATGATCATGGAACTGCTGATCATGGTGGATGCCATGAAGCGGGCCTCGGCCGAGCGGATCACCGCCGTGCTGCCCTACTACGGGTATGCGCGCCAGGACCGCAAGGACCAGCCTCGGGTGCCGATCACGGCCAAGCTGGTGGCGAACCTGCTGGTGGCGGCGGGGGTGAACCGGATCCTGACGGTGGACCTGCACGCGCAGCAGATCCAGGGGTTTTTCGATATCCCGGTGGATCACCTCTACGCGTTCCCGGTGATCGTGCAGTATTTGAAGTCGAAACGGTTTGAGAATCCGGTGGTGGTCGCGCCGGATACCGGCGGGGTGAAGGCGGCCTACGCCTACGCGCAGAGCCTGGAATGCGGGCTGGCGGTGGTGGCCAAGCAGCGCCTGGCCGCCGACCGGGTCGATGCATTCTCGCTGGTGGGCAGTGTTGACGGCTGCACGGCGATTATGATAGACGACATGACCACGACGGCGGGGACGCTGTGTTCGGCGGGGAAATTGTTGAAGGAGTGCGGGGCGAAGGCGATCTATGCGGCGGTCAGCCACGCCACGCTGACGGAGCTGGGTCTGGAGCGGCTGAAAGCCTCTCCGATCCAGGAACTGGTGATTACGGACACGGTGCCGCTGAATGTGGATCCGGGGGATTATCCGGTGACGGTGCTTACGGTTTCCGAGCTGCTGGGTGAGGCGATGCTGCGGATTCATGAATGTCGTTCGGTAACGACGCTGTTTAGAGAGTGAGAGGGTAGAAAAGATGGCAGAGATAACAGTATTGAAGGCGGAAAAGCGTGTGGCGGATGGGTCGGCGGTTGCGCGGCGGTTGCGGAGGGCCGGTTCCATTCCGGCGGAGGTTTATGGCGACAACGGGAATACGTCCGTGCAGCTTGACGCGCATAGTTTCGCGCTGATGCTCAGGCGGCATGGCGAGCACCAGATCATGGCCCTGGAAGTCGGCGGCCAGTCGTCCGGCCACGTCCTGATCAAGGCCGTGCAGCATGATCGGGTCCATGGCGGCATCATCCATGCCGATTTCATCGCTATTTCCATGGACAAGCCGATCGAGGTGAGCCTGCCGATCGAGCTGACAGGGGAACCGGCCGGTATCAAGAACGGCGGCATCCTGGAGCAGCAGCTTGCCCAGATCAAGGTGGCGTGCCTGCCGGGCGATATGTTGGACAGCATTCCGGTGGATGTGAGCGGCCTGGAGGTCGGTGCGCACCTGTGCGTGTCGGATCTGAAGCTGCCGGCCGGCTTCAAGGTGTTGAGCGATGGGGCCATCGTGGTCGCCTCGGTGGCGTTGCCTGGGTTTGAGAAATCCGAGGCGGCTGTCGAGGGTGCTGTGGACGCGGCGGCCAAGCCGGCCGAAGCGGCCAAGTCGGCCAAGTCGGCGGCTGAGGCGCCGGCCGAAGCGGCCAAGTCGGCCAAGTCGGCGGCTGAGGCTAAACCGGCGGCTGGTGCCAAACCGGCGGCTGGTGCCAAACCGGCGGCTGGTGCCAAACCGGCGGCTGGTGCTAAACCGGCGGCTGCGGCCAAGCCGGCCAAGTCGGGCAAATAGCCGCCGTGAAGCTGGTTGTCGGGCTGGGGAATCCTGGGGCGGCCTATGCGGGATCGCCGCATAACGCGGGGTTCGAGGTGGTGGAGGCGCTGGCGCGACGGGCGGGGGCTGGTTTCCGCGAGAGCG
>JAIFLS010000124.1 GCA_020048935.1 bacterium
GCCAACGCCGCAAATCTCGGGCGGCTAAGCCGTGCCGAGCATTTGTCTTTACTAAAATGATATGCCATTCAATAAACTTGACTCTCTGGGCCGTATGGCGGATAAGACCCCAAATTAATTGAGTTCACGTCTATGAATCTTTTGTTTGTCATCGTTGGAAGCGCCCTTGTCCTGGGGATTGCCTACTGGCTCTACGGCGGGCTGCTTGCGCGGCTGTTCCGGCTGGATCCGGAAGCGGAAACACCAGCCCTGGCCCTGCGCGATGACGTCGACTACGCGCCGATTCCGACGCACTTCCTGATCGGCCAGCATTTCTCGGCGATTGCGGCTGCAGGCCCCATTGTCGGGCCCATTGTGGCCGCGGTCGCGTTCGGCTGGGGACCCGCCCTGATCTGGATCCTCCTCGGGGCCATTTTCATCGGCGGCGTTCATGATTTCAGCTCGCTGGTGGCCTCGATCCGGCATCAGGCCTGCTCCATCACCGAGGTCGTGCGGCTGAACATGACACGCCGGGCGCACCTGCTCTTCCTCGGTTTCATCTGGATCACCCTCGTGTATATTATCGTGGCATTCACGGACGTCACCGCCCAGTCCTTCGTGGGTAGCGTTACCCTTGAGGACGGTAGTGTGGTCAGCGGCAGCGGCATCGCGACCTCGTCGCTTCTCTACCTGGCGCTGCCAGTATTCATGGGCCTGCTCATGCGCTACGCCAAGCTGTCCATCGGCTGGGCTACGCTGATCTTCCTGCCGCTGGTTGGCGTGGCGATCTGGGCCGGGCAGAAAATCCCTTTCAGCGTGGAGTCGGTGTTCGGTGTGGATCAGGCAGCGGCAGTCAAGATCTGGGCTGCCGCGCTGCTGGCCTACTGTTGGCTGGCCGGCGTTTTGCCCATGTGGATGCTCCTGCAGCCGCGCGGTCACCTGGGCGGCTGTTTCCTGTATGCGGCTATCATCGGCGGCGCGGCGGGGCTGCTGATCAGTGGCAAAACGGTTCAATACCCGGCCTTCAACGCCTGGACGGCGCCCAACGGTGATACCCTGTTTCCATTCCTGTTCATTACCATCGCCTGTGGCGCGTGCTCCGGGTTTCATGCTATCGTCTCTGCCGGCACGAGCAGCAAACAGCTGTGCAGTGAGCCGTCGGCGCGGGTCATCGGGTATGGCACGATGCTGCTGGAAGCCCTGATCGCTGTCGTCTCGCTGGCCTGTGTGATGATGCTGACCCTGGACAACCCGATGGCGAAGAAGGCACCAAACTTCATCTATGCCAACGGCATCGCCGAGTTCCTCGGGGTCTTCGGCGTGGGCAAGGCGTTCGGCATCGCCTTCGGATTGCTCGCTTTTGCCACATTTGTCTACGACACGCTGGATATCTGTACCCGGCTCGGCCGTTACATCATCCAGGAACTCACCGGCTGGAAAGGCCGGTTCGGCCGCTGGACCGGTACCGCCATCATGGCGGCCACTCCGCTGCTGTTCGTGATGCGCACCGCCACCGACGGCAAGGGCAATCCCATTCCTGTGTGGAAAGCGTTCTGGTCGCTGTTCGGCGCGAGCAACCAGTTGCTCGCCGCGCTGACGCTGCTTGCGATTACCGTGTGGCTGGTCCATCGGTACCACGCCCGCTGGATATGGCTGGTGATGGGGGTGCCGACCGTATTCATGTACGTGATGAGCGTATGGGCACTGATCATGATCCTGGGGGCGAAACTGGCTCGGGCCGGTTGGTGGAGCGACCCTGTCGTCTGGGTCGCGTTGATCCTGATCCTGCTGGCCTTGCTGATGCTGGTCGAGGCCATGGCGGTCCTTTGCCGCATGAAGCGGGGAAGTCCCGTGAACTGACAGGCGCGTATCCGATGTTGATTTCGAGCCATTTCTGCGATCATCCAGGCACCCAGAGATCCGCAAATTCCTAGAACCGGAATTGTTCTCCAGTTACCGAGTCGAATGGGGCATGACAAAGCGGTATGGATGAATGATAAGGCTGTCATTGTCTCGACTCCTGCGCCCCTATGCATTCAGGCCCATCTTCAGGAACCGGGTTCCCGAAGAAATCGCGGCTCCCGTTGTCGGGAACTGGCATAGCGCTGCCGATGCAGGGCGAGCCCGGCTTCAGCATGAACGCCTTGAGGACTTCGAATCCCTTGTCGCCGCCGCGCAGCATCTTCCCGAACAGGGGATCCGCCAAAATGGCCTTCGGATCCTCCGGCAGGTTCTTGTATTTACCCTGGAAAACGTTATTCCTGAACGCGGTCTCCTTGTCCTTCCCGAATTCGAAGTCAGCCTCGTCCTCAACCTGGAAGATGTTGTTGGCGAACAGCGTTTTCTGAGGCCAGGGGCCGCCCCAATTGTCCATCTTGATGATCGACCGGTCGATCGCTTCCTCAGGCTTTTTTGGAACGATGATGATGTTGTTGTAGATCTTATTATCCATGCACGGTCCGGAAATGTGGAAGGTTGGCGAAAAGCCCTTGTGCTTTCCGGTGGCGCGCAGGCCATCGTTGACGCTGATGTTGTAGCGGACAATGGTGCCATGGTTGCCGATATTGTATGGCAGCTTGGTGTCCCCGGCATTGCAGATAAGCACGAAGCCTCCCTCGTTGTCATGGCTGTAGTTGTATTGGATAATGGTGTTGCGGCAATTCCAGTCGGAGTCGAATCCCTGTGCATCCCATGGGGCTTTATGGTCGCTGACTTCGTTGAACTGGATGATGGTGTTGTCGCTGCTCCACGGCCAGATTCCGGCCGCCGCTTCGCCGTCCTCGAGCATCCGCGGGCAGTTGCGCATGATATTGTGCTCGATCAATGCGCCATCGCAGGCGACAGGAACGATGCCGTCTCCTGGGATTTCATCAAGCACACAGCGCCGAACCACGACATTCAGGTTGGGGAACCACGTATCTCTTTGCCAGTATCCGCTGTTACAAATGCCATTGCGTTGGCAACGCTCGAGGCGGCAGTCCTCGATGAGCAGGCCGTCGAATCTCGACTTGATCTTTTCTCCCCCGTTCTGCCAGAAAACAGCACTGCCGCCCCCCTTCTTCTTGTTGAGGCTGCCGTTGACATCATGGATGTGGAGCTTGCGGAGGGTAATGCCATAGGCGGTGCCGAAGTCCTCGATTTGAACTTTCACGCCGCAGCGACGCGGTTCGGCAGTCTTGCCCGTGTTGGTCACCTCCAGGTTCTCGACCGTTACGTATTCCATGTTGTAGATGTGAACGGTAGCCTCGAAACCGCCTTCGCCATCAAAGCGAGGTTTCGCTCCTTCGCCATACATGCCGATTAGGATCGGCAAATCCTTGTCGCCGCGTCCGATCGGTTTCAGTTGGCCTGTGTAACGGCTACCGGCCTTGAACAACAGTTTGTCACCAGAACCCAATTTGAGCTGATTAACACGGTCGAGTGATTTGATGGGCCTGGCCATCTCCGTCCCCGGATTCGCGTCGTCGCCGGTCTTGCTGTCCATGTAGTAGGTTGTACCTGCGACCAGTTGACATCCGATTCCCGTTATTGCACACATTAATAAATTCCTCATTTTCATACTATCCCTTCTTCCCTTGTTTTATAACTTGGCCATTTTGTCACACTCTTCGGCGGACGACTACGGCGACGACTACGGATTACGATTCGATCTTACACACGCGTAAACCTTTGTCGTCGCCGTAGTCGTTTTCCGATCTCCCCAAAAAGATACCACCTCATTTTTGTTCGGGAGTTCCGGGCGGAGGGCTTACATCCGCGTCCAGAACGAGTTCGGCGACAACCGGAACCTGCTGTCCGGCCGCTTGCGGCATGGAGAGATCAATCCTGTCGTTTCCTTGCACGCAGAGCAACGCTTCTCCTGAAAGCAGGGAATAGGAGACAATCTTCTGCCTTAGCCCGGGCAGGGCGATCTTTCCGGAAGGCCCCCAGTCGAGCACGTGGACGTAAACCTTGTTTCCTTTGAATGTTGTGCAGCAGACATGGTCAATCGGCTGGAACGGGCCAGGCCGGGTGCCGTATATGCCCTGGCCGTTTATCCGGAGCCAGTTTCCGACCTCCCTCAATCTTTCGACGTGGGTTTCGGGAATCACGCCGTCCGGATCAGGCCCCACATTGAGCAACACATTGCCGCCACGGCCAACGACATTGACTAGCGTCCTGATAATCTCTTCAAGCGGCATCAGGTTCTGCCGCGTGTTATAGCCCCAGGAAGCCCGGTTCAGGTTCAGGCATTTCTCCCATGGCTGGTCAATGATGGCGCCCGTTATCTCATGGCCGCCCTCATCGCACTGGAAGTCGCCTTCCCAGCCGGATCGCGGGTTGATGACGACCTTGGGCTGGAGCTTCCTGACCAGCGTATTCAGCCTGACGGGGTCCCAGAACCAGGCGGAATCCGCATCGGTCCCTTTGTGCGCAAGCCAGCCTCCATCATACCACAGGATGTCGATCTTCCCGTAGTTGCGCATCAGTTCCTCGATCTGCCCGTAGCCCTGCTTTTTCATCAGGGCGGCATTTTCGGCGAGTTCCATCGGCTGGAAGTAGCCCGGGAATCTCCAATCCATCGGCGAGTAATAGATTCCTACGCCCAGGCCTGCCTCACGACATGCCGCGGTGTATTCAGCTACAAAATCCCTCTTCGCCGCCTTCTGGTAACTACAGAACCCACTATAGCTCGACGGACTGTTCCAAAGGGCAAATCCATCATGGTGCCGCGCCGTGAGCACCATATAGCCCATGCCTGCGTCCCTGGCGATCCGCGCCCACTTGCCGGCGTCGAAATCCTTCGCCACAAACTGGTCTGCCAGCCTGGCATACTCGTCAGCGGGAATTTTATCATTGTGCATGACCCATTCACCACGGGCCGGTATGGCATATAGGCCCCAGTGGAGGAACATGCCGAACTTCGCGTCCCGCCACCATTCCATGTCGGCATCCTCTAGCTTGAGCGATGCATCCCTGATGCTGTGCTCGCCTTTGAATACGACGCTGCTTTTCTGCATTGAGGCCAGCTCAGCGCCTGCGAGCACCTCATCCTTGACTCCTGTAACATTATCAGTTTGATTGTCCGCCATGCATGCCTTCCATGATTGTTTTGCGGGTTCGCCGGGAATCGGAATCTCGCCCTATTATTACTCCCTTGCTGGCTCGGTCTCAATCTCTTTAACAAATCGCCGAAGACAGACTTCAACTAGCGCAGGTGAAGCGTAAAGACAATTACCGATCAACATCGCCCGATCAACATTGGGGCAGCAGTCAAATGATCGCTTATTGACTTATGGTATCACTCGCCTATCCTAGGGTCCGTTTACAACCTTGATAACGGACGAGGTGCCCCAGATGCGTTCCCATGATTTATTCAGGACAGCGGCTGCCGGTGCAATCGCGATGGGTTCCATGACCGGCCAGCTTCAAGCGAATGAGGCCGTAGCCAGGAAACCCAACGTGGTGATTTTGTTGATTGACGATCTCGGCTACGGGGATCTGGGGTGCTTCGGCAACAAACGCTGCCCAACGCCTCACATGGACGCACTCGCGGCAAGCGGGACCAGATGCACGATGTCCTACATCACCAATCCGCCTTGTTCACCCAGCCGCTGCGCCCTGTTGACGGGAATGTACGCCCAGCGCTTCGGCAAATCCGGCATGGCGAGAGGGCTTCCGATCCCGGACGATCACCCGACCTTGGCGGAATTCATGAGGGACGCAGGCTATGTCACGGGGCAGATCGGCAAATGGGACGTGGGTTCTGCGAACCAGGGGCCGGGCAGGCGTGGTTTCATGGAAGTGGCCAGAAGTGCCCCGGGAAAACACTATGACTTCACAAGAGAGGATGGCAGTCCTGTGTACCGGACAGAACTCGAAGGGGATTACATGGTTGAGTTCGTCGAGAGGAACAGGGACAAACCGTTTTTCCTCTACTTCTCACCCCTCGCCATCCATGGTCCGCTCGAGGACACCCCGAAGGTATATGGCGATCGCGCCGGGGGCGGCGAGAAGGCGCCCCACGATGGGGCGGTCATCGCGCTTGACGACCAGGTGGGGAAGCTTCTTTCCGTCCTGAAGAAACACGGCCTTGAGAAAGACACGCTGATATTCCTCACGGGCGACAACGGGCCTAATCTCACGACGGGCGGAGGGGGATCCTCAGCCCCCTACCGGGGCGGCAAGCTCGAGGGTAACAGCATCTACGACGGATGGGTTCACACACCCACCATCATTGCATGGCCGGGGCAGATTCCTTCAGGCGCAACCTACGAAGGGCTGATGTGCACGTTGGATTTCTACGCGACGGCGGCGGCGGCGGCAGGCTCCCCCCTGCCCGAACGCTGTGATGGAGAAGATCTCCTACCGTTCCTCAGAGGGGAAAAGCAAGGCGACGTTCACGAATGCCTCTTCTGGCACAACGCGGATCCAACCGATCTCCCCCATCGCAACCTATATGCCGTGCGCTGGCAGGACTGGCGCCTGGTGAAGTATCAGGAGGGGTGGCGGCTGTTCGATCTCCGCAAGGATCCCGAGGAAAGGAACAACCTGGCCAGCCAGCATCCCGACGTCGTCGGGAACATGCGCAAGCAGTACGACGGTTTTGTCGCCTCTCTCCCGCCTCTCAAGCCTGGGAAGGACTACCCCACGGTCGGGGGGACAACCGAAGCGGGCTGGGGCTGGATCATCGGCGACGGAAAATAGCTCATTTCATCATCGTCACATATTCACTTGGCAGGACAGATGTCCAGCCGTCGGCGATCATTTTCCTATCTTCACATCCAGCGGCATGGCCACGCCGGCTTTCAGCGACTGCGGGCCCGAACCTCCGAGAATCTCCTTGCCATAGCGCACCTCGACCTGGCTTTCGCGGTCAGCCGTAACCGTGGCGGCGGTCAGCTTGCCGCCAGCCCAGGCCATGTCGACGGTAAAACCGCCCCTGCCTCTCAATCCCTTGACGAATCCCGTCTGCCAACTGGGCGGCAGTGCGGGCAAGAGATTGAGATACCCCTCGTGGCTTTGCAGCAACGCCTCGGCGATACCTGCCGTACCGCCAAAATTGCCGTCGATCTGGAAGGGAGGATGCGTGTCGAACAAGTTGGGCAACGTGCAGCGTCGCAGGAGATCGTAAAGGTTATTCTCGACTTCCTGGCCATCCCCGAACCGTGCCTGGATGTTCACCAGCCACGCCCGGCTCCAGCCCGTGTGCCCGCCACCACCGGCCAGCCGGGCCCGTATGGTTTTGCGCATGGCTTCAACCAGATCAGGAGTATCCTCTTGCGTGATGATACAGCCGGGATGAAAACCGAAGGCATGTGAAATGTGACGGTGACCGGGCTCTGCATCCACATAGTCCTCGACCCATTCCTGAAGCCGGCCGTCGCGCGGGCTGATCTTCAAGGGTGGCAGCCTGTCTCTCGCGGCGGCGATGGCGACCTTCAACTCATCATCGCCGCCGAGAACGTCGATCGCCGACAGGCAGTTGGTAAAAAGGTCCTGCAGGATTTCTATGTCCATGGTGGCAGAATACGTGAAGACCGACCGTTCTCCGGCCGCGTTGATGAAGCCGTTCTCCGGCGAGTGGGACGGGTTGGTCACCAGCCGTCCGGCGACCGGTGTGCCCTGCGGGGCCTCGATAAGGAAATCGAGCATGAACTCGGCTGCACCCTTCATAAGCGGCCAGCCCTGTTTTTCGAGAAACGCCCGGTCCTTGGTAAATGCGTAGTGCTCCCAGACATGCTGGCATAGCCAGGCGGCTCCCATGGGCCAGAGCCCGCACATCGGGCCATTGCCCGTCGTCGCGCCGAAGATGTCGCTGACGTGGTGCAGGACCCAGCCTTTCGCATTGTAATGATCCTTCGCGGTTTTCTCGCCTGAGAACCGGATGCTCTCCATCCAGTCGAACAAGGCCGTGTGGCACTCGGATAGATTGGTGATCTCCGCCGGCCAGTAATTCATTTGCAGATTGATGTTGGCGTGGTAATCGGCATCCCATGGCGCTTTGAGGTGCTCGTTCCATACGCCTTGCAGGTTTGCCGGCATGCAACCCGGACGGCTGGATCCCATCAGCAGGTAACGGCCATACTGGAAATAGAGCGCCGCGAGCCCCTGGTCCTTCTGTCCATCCTTGACGCGCTGCAACCGGTCATCCGTGGGCATCGCTTCCAGCCCGGGGTCGTCGGCCAAGTGCAGCGAGACACGGTTGAAAAGGGCTGCATGGTCTTTCACGTGGTCGTCAAGGAGCTGGTCCCAGCTCTTGGCGCAGGCGGCGTCAAGCACCTTGCAGCACCGGGCCAGCGGGTCGGCGGTCAGGTCTCTCGGGGCGACGAAGCTGGTGGCTCCCGCCATGCGGATATCGACACTGGTCGCTCCGCGAATCCAGAAGGAACTGCGCCGGGATACGATGGTGCCGCCGTCGATGCGAATCCGCCCCATGCAGGCAAACCGAACGCCATCGACGCCCAACTGCCCCGTCAGGCAGAGGGTCGCCCCGTCGGCCGTATTGCTGATGACGTTCTCCTCGCGGTCCAATCGCAGGATCATGTTGACCCCTGCCTGGTCGCCCGTGCTTATCCGGGTGGCGATGACCTGATCGACGGCCGACACGAACGTCTCGCGCTTGACCATCATCTTGCCTTGCTTGGCCATCACGGAAGCCACGCCTGTTTCCAGATCCAGGGCTCTCTCATATGTCCTGGCCTCATCCGGCGTGCAGTCGGCCTTCTTGTATTCGATCCGTTGCATCGCCGCGCCGTTGTCGCCTCGGAAGTGAATGCGCAAGCTGGCCAGTGGTTGGTAGGAGTCGACGCGGCGGGGAATGCCGTGCATGCGGCCATCCGCCAGTTCGGTCGCTTCCTTAGATTTGCCGGCGAAGAGCAATTCGCGGACTTTTGGCAATACTCTCAAGGCTTCCGGGTTGGAGCGGTCGTGGTATTTACCGTCCCATACAGTCTCTTCGTTCATCTGAATCTCTTCATTTGGAACGCCACCGTAAATCATGGCGCCCAGGCGACCGTTACCTACCGGAAGTGCCTCAACCCAGTTTGCAGCCGGTTGCCTGTACCATAAACGATTCATGCTCATACGTAACCTCCAGATGTCAATAGCTCGTGAATGACGAAATTGTCCGACCATCTTTCCGTTTCACTGGTTCCGTGTCAAGCCCTATGCCCTGCACTCGGCGATGCCGACGAAGACACCTTTTGACGGTTCGGCTTATTCGAAGATATCGGCCTGGGCGCGGATCAGGTCGTGCAGGGTGAACAGGCGGACGATGGGGCCGCCTTCCTGTTCGCGCACCAGGAAGAGGCCGACGTCCGACTGAATCAGCATGGGTTCGATCTCGTCAAGCGTCTGGCTTGCCAGGCACGTGACCGCTTTTTCCATGACTGGCGGCGTCCCGGCGGCCAGCGCCTGCTCAAGCTGCATCCGTGTGACCACCCCCGGCGGCTGACCTTCGATCAGGACCGGGAAACAGCGGTAATGGTGACGGTGCAGAAGCTGGCGCAGCACCTCCGGCCGAAGATCCGTGATGACCACTGGTGTGCCGCTACCGAGCGCGGCGACCTCAATGCCACGCCATACGGCCAGATTGCGCGGGGCCGTCACGCGGTGCGGCTCGCGACCATCCTGACGCAGGACGCCGTCATCAAAGCTTTCACGCAGGGCCAGCCGCGCCATCCCCTGGCTGACCAGGGTACCGAGCAGCAGGGCCGGAACCATCGCGAACTGATGGGTCATTTCAAACACCATCAGCACGGACGTCACCGGCGCGCGCACGACCGCCCCGAAGCAGCAGCTCATTCCCGTTGCCGCCAGGATGAGGCGGTCCGAGGCGGTCAGCGGAATCCAGATACCCAGCACGCCAGCCGTGAAGAACCCGCACATGCCGCCAATGAAGAGCGTCGGCGAGAACACGCCGCCGGATCCGCCGGAACCGTAACTGATGATTGCCGCCGCCAGTTTACCAACAGCCAGCAGGCCTGCCACGCGCCAGCCCATGCCGTCCGCCAGGGCCTCCGAGAGGTCGCTGTACCCGACCCCGAAAATACCGATCCGGCCGCAGGCGAAATAGACCGCGCAGCCGACGATCCAGACGCCGACGGATCCGGCGGCGGGCAAGGCCCAGCGGGGCAGCCGGCTGGATTCACGCAGCCGCAGCCGCAGCCCCAGCGCATAGCGCTGGAAGAGTACGGCGGCCAGCGTGGCGATCGCCGCCACGACGGGAACCGCCAGATACACGATCCAGGCGGGATCACCGGTTTTCGGCATCATGAATGCCGGCTGGGCGCCGATCAGCGCGGTGACCACGAACGCACCGGCGACCGATGCCAGCATGACGCCGCCCAGCAGTCGGCTGTTGAAATCGCCCAGGATTTCCTCCAGCACATAGCAGATGGCCGCAAGCGGGGTGTTGAACGCCGCCGCCAGGCCCGCCGCCGCACCGGCTGCCGTCGCCCGACGGCGTTTGCGTCGGTCGATACCCAGCCAGCCGGCCGCATTCGACGCCAAACCGCCGCCGATGCAGACCGTCGGCCCTTCGGTACCCAGACTGGTACCGCCAGCCAGCGAGATAACGCCCGCCAGGAACCGTACCACCACCGACCGGAAAGGGACTTCGCCCATATCGTTCCAGTAGCTAGCCTTGATCTGCGGGATACCGCTGCCGGCAGAGCCCGGGCAGACGCGTGTCACGAGCACGCCTGCAATCAGCGAACTGACGGTGATGGCGACGAAACTGCCTGCCAGGAATCCCCATGCCCCGAGTGCCATCAGCCGCGGCCACAGCAAGGCGTGCAGATGATGGATGGATAGCATGAAGGCAACCGCGGACAGGCCGCCGCTCACTCCGTAAACGGCGGTCAGGACCGGAAGTCGCACCCGTTCCGGCAATTTCTGAATCAGTTGCTTGATCAATTATCTTTCCGGCCCGCGGCTAATCCACGTTCAACAGCCTTGGCGCCGCCAGCAGCCCCATCGGCCAGAGCTGGTATTCATCCATCCAGTTCACACCCTTCGAGCGCCAAGTGGACGGTCCCCACCAGAAACTCCCGTTCTCCTTGCCGCCTGCCTTCGCATGGTGCAACTGGCCGAACGCATTGGCCCGGTTGCCGAAAACGGTCAGGTCCAGGCGATGCTCGCCAGCCGGCGCGTCAAAGGAGGCCCGGTACGGAGCGAACGCCAGCGGAACCTTGTCGCCGTCATTGAGCCGTGCCGTCACCAAGGCCCCGCCGAAATGGGCGGTCTCGACCGTCAATCGCTTGCCGGTTGATGTCAAGGCCGCGTGGTAGGTCACATTGCCCGCGTAGAAGGGCAGGCCCTGATGGACCCAGTTCCCGAACGCCAGCTCGCGCACCGGTTCCGTGATCCGCGCGTAGCGGCCGCGCACCTCCACCCCGAAGTCCCCGAGCAGGTACATGCACTCGATACAGGTCTTGTGGTGATAGGCGATCTCCAGCACGAGTTCGTGCTCACCGGGGCCGAACGCATCCAGCCGGATGGTCTGGATCGACTCGTCGGTGAAATAGCCGGTCGGCGTGGTGTCCTGCGCCTTGCCGTCGAGCAGCACGCGGGTATTGGCCAGCCCTTCAAGGGCAAGCTGCGACTGGGCGACGCGCACCAGGCTGGTGAAGCGCAGCCGTATCCGCACGGTTGCCCGCGTTACCAGCGGTTCGGTATCGCACCAGGGCTGCGCCATCTGGCCGCCGCGGGCCGGCAGTCCCAACGCCTTGCCGACAAGGCCGTCCAGGTCCAGGATCGGCAGCAGGCCCGACCACGCACCGTCATCCACCTGGAAGGCGGCATAATCGAGCACCAGCACATTCGGCTCGGAAAGCGTTACCGGCACCGGCCCCTGCAGGCGACCGCTCTCCTGGCCTGCCGCGACGGCCGCGACGGGCACGGCGGCGACCGACTGCACCGGCTCGAGCACGAGCATCAGCGAGCCATGCGCCTCAAGACTGCAGGGGATGCAGGTCCAGCCGTTGACAGCGGTTGCCGGCATCGGGGCGGTAGCGCCCGTCAAGGTATCGTGCAGTACGGGCTGCCATGTTCCCCGCACCTTCAGTTCCAGACGCGGAAGGACCCTGTTACGATCAGTGTTGCAGAGGAACAGGTAGCGTGAGCCATCCTCCTCGCGCATCTGGTGCAGGACGCCGACAGCCTGGGCTCCGCGCGGGTCGACGAGACGGACATCCTGGAAAGGCGAAAGCGCATCCAGCAGGGCGGTCTCGGCCAGCGGCAACCGGACGCAGCCCGCCGCCAGGGCCGCCGGTGCCGCGGACGGTTCGGCGTCCACCAGCATCGGTACCTCGCCTGCGAACAGCACGGTGCCGCCCGCCTCGGTGAACCGCTTGAGGCGCGCCAGGGTCGTGGCGCGGATCGTACGCATGTTCGGTACGACCACGACGTCGTAGGCCATCTCGCCGACACCGAACCGGGCGTCATTCGCGCCTGCGTCCTGCGTTGGCAGCAGCGATTCGCAGATGAAGTCGAAATCGGCCAGTGCATGCAACAGCCAGCGTGTGACATCAGCAAAGGCGGTGTCGCGCGCCTGCTGCTCGGACTCGGTCTGTTCGACGGGCCCCCAGCAAAGCCAGAAGCTCTCCACCGGATGGATCACGCCGATGCGCACATGCGGGCGGCCGCGGCTAAGCAGCGCGCCGACGCGGGCGAAGTGGTCCTCGACCACGCGGTATTCCCGCCACCAGGGGGACTGGTAGGAGATCGAGGCCGGATAGTCGCGCTTGGCCTCGCCAGCCATGGAGACCCAGGCCAGGTGATGCACGCGGAACAGCACACCCAGCGCCGCCTGCCAGTCGCCCTGACGCTTGTGCCCGGCAAAATCGAACGACCAGTTGGTCACTCCGTACAGCTCGCTCAGCACGCCCGGGCAGCCGTACTGGTGCGCCGCGCTCTGGGCCTGCTTGGCGGTGGTCAGTTCCATCCAGTCGCACAGCATGTCAATGCCCGGAATCTGGAAGCCGCGGTAATGCCGCATGGCCTCCCCGAGTGCGGCAGTCTGGCTGCGCAGGGTCGGTTCCTCCATCATGTGACCGGTCAGCGCGATCCCGTTCTTGCGGCACCAGTCGCCGACCGTGTCGGCAAACGCCTGCGCGAAGCGCTCGCAGACGTGGTCGTGATAACGGTAACGCCAGAGGGAGGCCGCCTTGCCCGGCAGTTCCCAGAAAACCTCCGGCAGGTGTTCAAGCAGATCGCCGCCATAGGCCTGTTGGAAGCTTTGCGGCAGGTCATCCGTGAAGGGGATCACCAGATTCATCCGGTCGGTGGCCTTCCCGAGCCGCTTCTTATGGGTGAACTGGGGTTCATCCGTGAAGATGGCCGGCACGGTCTTGCCGAATTCATCGCCGATCGCCGCCTTGTAGCGCTCATGCGTCACCTCGATAAAACGCCGGATGGCCGCCGGATTGAGCGTATCGACATACGTCTGGTTATTGAACCAGGACGACGGCGTGGAGACTTCCAGATAGGCATACCAGCGCGTCGAGCCACTGGCTGGCGGCGTGGAGCGGTCAGCCATGCGCTCATAGCCAGCCAGGCAACCGGCGGCATCAAGCTTTACATCATAGATGGCCAGCAGCCGTCCATTGCCGGTGCGGCCGCCCTGGGCCATGGAATCGACGGACGGACCGCCGGACGCCGGTACATCCTCGTAGGCATCGGGGGTGAAGACCAGGTAGCGGGCGCGCCAGCGCTCGTCGCGGGTGACCAGTCCACCAGCGAAGCCGGAGGGCCAGCGGTCCTCGTCGTAGAGCCAGGCCAGCATGCCCTCGTCCCTGGCCTTATCCACGCAGCAGCGCACGGCCTTCAGGTAGTCCGGTCCCATGTATTCGGTATCCAGGCCGGTGCGCGGATGAATGTGGGCACCGCCGATCCCCATCTCCTTGAATACATCGAGTTGACGACAGAGCTGGTCGACGTCCAGCTTGTTGTTCCAGCTCCAGAACGGGGCTCCGCGATACAGGCTCGGAGGGTTGTTGAATGCGGCAATGGCTTCTTTATTCATGGTTTCCCCTTGTTTTATAATCTACACGGACCTTCTGGTCGGCTTGCCTACAGTTCCGTTAAGTCTTGAACAGAACGCCCCTCGCTGTCAAGCCGTCAACCGCGAAAAACGGCAATTAAGCATCAAACCGTGCGGCGAGCAGGCTAAAGGGAGTGGTGATTGGTTTGGATACACAACGGGAGGGACAGCGTCTCGCTGTCCGAATGCCCGTCTAACCACGCTGGTTTCCAAAGAGAGGCTTCGCCATTCACCTTTTCATGCGCAGCGGACGCCGAGGACGGCGTCCCTCCCAACAGCGGACGCCGAGGACGGCGTCCCTCCCGTGCCGCTCGTGGAATAAATCAGCACGTCCTTCAGACTGTCCGTGTCCATAACAAGAATTGCCGTGCGAAAAAAATACCGGCTTCTCGATTCGGCTTGCCCTTTTGATAGCGTGCATATAACGTACAGCCAATGATGAAAATACTAAAAAAGATCGTGCTTTCGGTATTGGTGCTGGGATGGACCAGTGCCGCCGTGCTGGCCCAGGGGTCATACAGCCCGGATACCGACGATTTCGAGACAACGGCGGGAGCCGGACCGGAAAAACTCGACAAGAAGGTTCCTCGCTTCTGGCGGCGGCCGGCGCAGCAGACGCCTGCCGAACAGCTTGCCTACGCGCAGGCGCAGGAAGCCGAAGGGAACGGGAAGAAGGCCGAGCGCCATTACAACGTGCTGGTACACCGCTGGCACCAGTCGGAGGAGGCTCCGGTCGCGCAGTTATCCTATGCACGACTGTTGTATGAACGGGGGCGCTATGAACGCGCCTTCCGTGAGTTCCAGTACATGGTGCAGTTCTTTTCCGGTCAATTCGATTACAACATGGTTCTCGACTACCAGTTTCGCATCGCCAATCACGTCCTCGGGAAGCGCTGGGGCACCTTTGGCGTCTTTCCCGGGTTCGAGTCACCGGAACGTGCACTGCCGCTGCTCGAGACCATTGCCAGGAACGCACCCAACTGGGAAAAGACCCCGGCCATCCGGATGACCATCGCGATGGTCTACGAGAATGACGACGAGTATGATGAGGCCGTCAAGGCCTACGAGGCCGTGATCCAGGCGCATCCCGGCCGCCCCGAGGCGCAGACCGCCGCCTATCGGCAGGCCACCTGCCTGGCTGACCTGTCGGACAAGAGCCCGCGCGACGAGAAGGGCTGCCGCGACGCGCTCTCCTCGCTGGCCTCCTTCCTGGCGGCCTACCCCCAGAGCGAGAACCGGGCGGAGGCCCAGGCGCGGCTCGACAGCCTCAAGGTACGGCTGGAGGATATGCATTACCAGCGGGCGCGCTATTACGACTTGATCGAGAAACGCCCGAGCGCCGCCCTGGTCAGTTACCGCGAGTTCCTCAAGCGGTTTCCCGCATCAGACCGGGCACCCGCGATCCTGGAGCGGATCACGGAGCTGGAGCAGCCGGGGGAACAGTGAAGTTATAGGCAAGCCAGCCACCCGGGGCACCGGGCGAAAATGAACGGGTAACTTTTGAACTACGGAATACACGGAATACAGATGCGTCATCGACGGGGAGACAAAGATTAGATTTGCCACAAAATGCACAAAAACCACAAAAAATTGCAGAATTCTTGCTTGATCGGTTTTGTGTATTTTGTGCCTTTTGTGGCAATGTATTACTAGTTCAACGTATGGCTAGTTTCCGTGCATTCTGTGTGTTCCGTAGTTAAAAAATGATGTTGAACGGTTGAAGTTATAGACAAGCCCGCGACCCGGCGCTCCCGGGCAAAAACAGATTGGTAACTGATGAAAACCATTTATAGAATTTACGCCCTCCTTTCCATTCCCGCCCTGTGCGCGGGCCTGCTCCTGAATTCCGGTTGTGCCGCATTCGGGTACCGTGTCGGTACCACGCTGCCACCGGGGATCGAGGTGGTGCATGTCCCCTCGTTCGAGAACAAAAGCGGCGAACCGAGGATTGACCTCGGCGCCACCCAGGCCACGATCGCCCAGATCCAGCGCGACGGGACACTGACTATCGGCGGCATTGACAAGGCCGATGTCGTGCTGCTGGTCGTGCTCACCGATTTCTCGCTCACGCCGCTGCGCTACGATAGCGACACCGCCACCAGCACCCGAGAGTACCGCATGACGATCAAGGCGGATGTCAAGCTGGTGCGGCAACTCGACAAGACGGTGATAGCGGCTAGTTCCGTCAAGGGCGAAACCGAATTCGTGCCGACCGGCGACCTCTCGTCGGCCAAGCGCGACGCCCTGCCGAAGGCAGAGGAGGATCTGGCGCACCAGATCGTGAAATCCGTCGTCGAGTTCTGGTAGGCCGGAGCCGGCTTCGCCAAGTGCTCCGGTGCCCGTACGAAAACGGTTGGTAACTTTTTGGAAATCGGTGAACGAGAACGGCGACGAGAGCGGATTACGAGTAAAGGCATTCAATCGTTCACCGTTCTCGTCGCCGTTCTCGTCAACCGAATGGTGTGACAAAAGGATCAAGTAAAGATAAGAGCACAAAAAAACGCCGGGCGTTACGCTCCCGGCGTTTTTATTCCGACAATGTCGGCGGACTAGGCTTGCAGCTTCTTGATCGCCTTGGCCGCGCGGGACTTGCCGCGATCAGCCTTGTTGGACTTGATCACCCCCGCCTTGGCACCCTTGTCCAGCGTGGAGCAGAACGTGCTGTAGGCAGTCTTCGCTTTTTCCGTGTCGCCTGTCTGGATTGCATCTTCCAGATCGCGCTTGGCCGAGTTGATCCGGCTTTTCTTCGACTTGTTCAGCAGGGTGGACTCGACGGTCTGACGCTGCCGCTTCATGGCGCTTTTTGTGTTCGGCATCTAGTGATTCTCCTTGGACGTTTCCGCTTGCTCAAGATTCATGAAAGAGGGCATATAATAGCCATACCAGAGCCCCCGTCAATGTTTTTATTTCCGGGGCTTGTACCGCGCGAGAGGTTCTGCTACCTTGCCCGGCGGCTTGAACAACTGTTCATGGCTGAAATGGAGCGAAAAACGTTATGCGTCAAATTGGAACAATCGCGCTGGTCACCGCCTGCCTGATCCTGGCAGGTCTTGCCGGCGCACAGGAAAAGGAAGCACCCATGGTTAAACTCGTGACCTCCGCCGGCGATATCACATTGGAACTCTATCCGGACAAGGCCCCCGCCACCGTCGAGAACTTCCTGCGCTACGTGGATGATGGTTTCTTCAAGGGAACCATCTTCCACCGCGTGATCCGCAACTTCATGATCCAGGGCGGCGGTTTCGGTGCCGGCCTGTCGCGCAAGCAGACGCACGCGCCGATCAAGAACGAGGCAGGCAACGCGCTGAAGAACGACCGCGGCACCATCGCCATGGCCCGTACATCCATGCCCGACAGCGCCACGGCGCAGTTCTTCATCAATACCGTCAACAACGCCTCGCTCAACTTCCGCGATCCAAGCCCGAATGGAATCGGGTACTGCGTGTTCGGCCGCGTGGTCGAGGGCATGGATGTCGTGGATGCGATCCAAGGCGT